>JALOSN010000454.1 GCA_025458415.1 Hydrogenophaga sp. | reverse complement strand
GCGCAGCGCCGGGGCACGGCGCGCCTGTTGCAGTTCGGCATCTAGGAGGGTCGGGTCGCTCACGGCACGGGCCTTTCTGCCCCCATGCTAACCGACGCGCCCGCTCCTTCACCGGCCGGAAGAAAAAGTGCCTGTCGGCACTTTTCCTGGCCTCACGGCACCGGTCGTTCAGGACTTCTTGGCCAGGCCCAGCCGTTCGATCGTGGCTTTCTCGGCCGAGAAGGTGCGCGCCGCATAGGCGGTGTAGTCGGCCGTGCTCATGTAGATGCTGGGCATGTAGAACTTGTCCAGCGTGGCCTGCACGGCCGGGTCTTCCAGGGTCTTGCGGAATGCGTCGTGCAGCACCTTGACCACGGCCGGGTCCATGCCCTTGGGACCACCGATGCCGAACGGCGATTCGGTGATGGTGTCCCAGCCGCTTTCCTTGACGGTGGGCACGTCGGGGAAGGCCTTGTTTCGCTGGCTGCCCAGGGTGGCCAGCAGACGCAGCTTGCCACTTTGCACATGGGGTGCGAATTCGGTGGTTCCGCTCATGACACGGATGTGGCCACCGAGGATGGCCGCCATGATCTCCGCCGATCCCTTGTAGGGAATCGGGTTGAGCTGGATGCCGGCCTTGGCGCTGAACTCCTCGATGGCCAGGTGCGGGGTGGTGCCGGTGCCGGTGTGACCGTATTCGAGCTTGCCGGGATTGGCCTTGGCCCAGGCCACCATTTCGTGGATGGTCTTGAAGGGTGCATCGGCGGTGCAGGCGATGCCGAAGGTGTAGCCCGTCAGGCAGACGATGTGGGTCAGGTCCTTGACCGGGTCGAACGGCATGTTCTGCATGTGGGGCAGGCGGTAGATGCCCAGCGGCAGCTGGGTCAGCGTGTAGCCGTCGGGTCTGGCGTTGACCATGGCCGCCGCGCCGAGCGTGCCACCGACGCCGGGCCGGTTTTCCACCACCACCGGCACACCCAATGCCTTGGCCGCGCTCTCGGCAAAGGCGCGCATGACACCGTCGCTGCTGCCACCGGCCGGCCAGGGTGCGATCAGGGTGATGGGACGGGAAGGGAAGCGGTCCTGCGCCAGCACGCCGGCGGGCAGGATGGCCGGCACGGCGGCGGCAGCCGCAGCCATGGTCAGCAGCTGGCGGCGGTTGGGGGTGAAACGGTCGGACGGGTGCATGCGGGTCTCCTGTCGGTCTTGTGAAACGGGAGAGCGCAAGTTAGCCAAGCCGACGGCGCTTGACTACCGGGTCAGCCCCCGGTGCACGGTTTCGGTCACCCTGGTGACTGGGTGCGGGCCAGGTGCGCGGCGGCCATGCGCACGTACCAGTCCAGGCAGCCGGGGTTGGCCATGGCCTCGCGGTTGATGACCTTGTCCACCGGCTGGCCGAGCATCAGCTTCTTGATCGGCAGCTCCTGTTTCTTGCCGGACAGGGTGCGCGGGATCTCCTCGACCTGGTGGATCTCGTCGGGCACGAAGCGCGGCGAGAGTGCGGTACGGATGGCGCCGGTGATCCTTGCGCGCAGCGCCTCGTCCAGCATCAGGCCGGGACGCAGCACCACGAACAGGGGCATGTGGCTCTCGCGCCCCAGGTATTCCAGATCGACCACCATGGAGTCGAGCACCTCGGGCAGGGCCTCGACTGCGCTGTAGAGCTCGCTGGTGCCCATGCGCAGGCCGTGGCGGTTGATGGTGGCATCCGACCGACCGTAGATGACGCAGGAGCCGTCCGGGAAGATGCGCAGCCAGTCGCCGTGGCGCCAGACGGCACCGGCTGCGCTGCCCAGATCGCCACCCCCAGGTCGTCTGCCGTGGCCCGGCGGGTACATGTCGAAGTAGCTGCCGATCAGACGCCGGTTGTCCGTGTCGCCGACGAAGTGCAGCGGCATGGAGGGAATGGGTTGCGTGCACACGAGTTCACCCACCTCGTCCAGCACCGGCTGGCCCTGTTCGTTCCAGGACTCGACCGCGCAACCCATGAGCCGGCACTGCATGCGGGCGGGGGTCTGGGGCAGCTCCCGGTTGCCGCCGATGAAAGCGCCTGCGAAATCGGTGCCACCGGAAATGTTGCAAATCCAGATGTCTTTCTGGACTTCGGTATTCGCGATGGCGTCGAATTGTGCGGACGCCCAGCGTTGCGCGTCCTCCGACAACGGCGAGCCGGTGCTGCCCAGGGCCCGCACGGCCGAGAGATCGCCGCAGGTCGACAGGTCGACCCCGGCCTTGAGGCAGTTGGCGTAGAAGGCCGCGCCAGCGCCGAAAAAGGTCACCCGGTGGTCGGCGGCCAAGCGCCACAGCGTGGTCCAGTCGGGCCGGTCCTTGCTGCCGCCCGGATTGCCGTCGTAGAGGACGCAGGTGGTGCCATTGAGCAGGCCGCTGGCCTGGGCGTTCCACATCACCCACCCGGTCGAGCTGTACCAGTGGTAGCGCTCGCCCCAGTTGTTGAGGTGGTAGCTGCAGCCGACGTCGTTGTGGATCGTCTTGAGTGCCAGGGCCACGATGACGGTCCCGCCGTGGCCATGCACGATCGGCTTGGGCAGGCCGGTGGTGCCACTGCTGTAGACAATCCACAGCGGGTGGTCGAACGGCAGCCATGCCGGCTCGAAGGCCGCCACGTCGGCGTCGTCCCGCGCGGTGGCCTGCGCAAAGGAGGTGCAGGGTGCCGCGCGCAGCAGCGCCGCGCTGCGCGCGTCCCCGTCCTCGGCCAGGTTGGTGTGCAGCACCACATGGCGCACGCTGGGCAAAGCGGCGCGCAGCTCGGCGACCACGCCCAGACGGTCGTGGTCCTTGTGGCCATAGCTGACGCCGTCGCAGGCGATCAGCACCACCGGCTCGATCTGCCGGAAGCGGTCGAGCACGGCGCTGGTGCCCATGTCGGGCGCGCAGACGCTCCACACGGCACCGATGGACACCACGGCCAGGAAGGCGACCATGGTCTCGGGGATGTTGGGCAGGTAGGCCGCCACCCGGTCGCCCGGCTGCACGCCCTGGGCCTTGAGGTGCAGCGCCAGCGAGGCCACCTGGCGTTGCAGCTCGGGCCAGGACAGCTCGGTGCGCCGGCCTTTCTCGTTCACCGCAACGATGGCCGGGAAACCGGCCGCATGCGCCGGCTGCACATGCCGGAACACCTGCCGGGTGTAGTTGACCCGGGCGCCCGGGAACCAGCGTGCCCCCGGCATGACGTTGCGCTCCAGGACCGCCGTATGGGGGGTCGGGGATTGCAGGTCGAAGTAGTCCCAGATGCTCTGCCAGAAGGCGTCCAGCTCGGTGGTGGACCAGCGCCAGAGCGCGTCGTAGCTGTCAAAGCGCAGGCCGCGTTCGCGGGCCAGCCAGTCCTGGTAGAGGCGGATCTGGGG
>JALOSN010000453.1 GCA_025458415.1 Hydrogenophaga sp. | reverse complement strand
GACGGTGCCCACGGGGCTGATCTGCATCGTCTCGGGCGTCGGCGGCGTGCTGGCGCAGCCGGTTGTCAACAGCAGGGCGGCCACGGCGGTGGCCAGCAGGGGAGTGCGCAGGGTTCGTGAAGCGGTCATGGAAAGTCTCCGGTGTCGGTGGATGAAGCGCCGTGCCGAAGCGGCAGCGGCGTCGGGCTCCTGCCCTGTCTTCAACTTAGGCCGATGGATGGCCCGCGCACTGATCTGCGTCAAATACCCGGGCGGGTAGTCTCTCCACACCCACACGCCAGCCCGGTCAACATGGCTGCATGGATCGCCTGACCCCCCAACTGAACCGCCCACACCGAGTGACCGCTGCGCTTTGGATCCTCGTATGGCCGCAACGGGTCGAAAAGAGACCCTGACTCTGTCACACCGAAAAGGCTCGACAACCATCCGACCCCCGGTGGGCGCGCCAACGCGTCTCTGGGTCTGAGCCGTGGCACAGGGCGAAGCGAAGTCAAGAAGGAGGACCGGGCAAAGCCCGGTCCGGGGGACATGAGCGAAGCCCTGCGCCCCGGCTCAGACCCGCGACACAAGCAACCAAAGAAAAAGGCCTCGTCGCACCGAAGCGCAACGAGGCCAGCAGAGAGTCGGAGGCGAGCTTACTTCGCGGTCGGCATCACGAACTCGGCGCCCTTGGCCGTCGTCTCCGGCCAGCGCTGCATGATGGACTTCTGCTTCGTATAGAACCGCACGCCCTCTTCGCCGTAGGCGTGCATGTCACCGAACAGGCTCTTCTTCCAGCCACCAAAACCCTGCCAGGCCATAGGCACCGGGATCGGCACGTTGATGCCGACCATGCCCACCTGGATGCGGCGGGCGAACTCGCGCGCCACGTTGCCGTCGCGGGTGAAACAGCTGGTGCCGTTGCCGAACTCGTGGTCGTTGATCAGCTGCACGGCGGTGGCAAAGTCGGGCACGCGTACGCAGGACAGCACCGGGCCGAAGATCTCTTCCTTGTAGATCTTCATGTCCGGCGACACGTGGTCGAACAGCGTGCCGCCCAGCCAGAAGCCCTGGTCGCACCCGGCACCGGCCGTCTTGCCATCGAAGCCGCGGCCGTCCACCAGCAGCTGGGCGCCTTCCTTGGCACCCGCCTCGATGTAGCCGGTGATGCGCTGGCGCGCGGCCTCGGTCACGATGGGGCCCATCTCGGCGGCCAGGTTCATGCCGTCCAGCACCTTGAGTTGCTTCGTGCGCTCCACCAGCAGCGGCATGATGCGCTCGGCCACGTCACCCACCAGCACCGCCACGCTGATGGCCATGCAACGCTCGCCGGCCGAGCCATAGGCCGAGCCGATCAGCGCATCCACCGCCTGGTCCAGGTCGGCGTCGGGCATCACCACCATGTGGTTCTTGGCACCGCCCAGGGCCTGCACCCGCTTGCCGTGGTGGGCACCGGTCTCGTAGATGTAATTGGCAATGGGGGTGGAGCCGACGAAGGACACCGCCTTCACGTCCGGGTGCACCAGCAGCGCGTCCACCGCTTCCTTGTCGCCCTGTACCACGTTGAACACACCGTCGGGCAGGCCGGCCTGCTTCAGCAGGTCGGCGATCAGCAGGCTGGGCGTGGGGTCGATCGGGCTGGGCTTGAGCACGAAGGTGTTGCCCGAGGCAATGGCCAGCGGAAACATCCACATGGGCACCATGACCGGGAAGTTGAAGGGCGTGATGCCGGCCACCACCCCCAGCGGCTGGCGGATCGTCCAGTTGTCCATGCCGGTGGAGACCTGGTCGGTGAAGTCGCCCTTGAGGAGCTGGGGAATGCCGCAGGCGAATTCGATGATGTCGATGCCGCGCGACACCTCGCCTTGCGCGTCGGTGAACACCTTGCCGTGCTCGACGGTGATGGCGCGGGCCAGGTCCGGCCACGGCGGCGTTGACGTCGGCGGCGCTGGCCAGCAGCACGCGGCCGGTGACCTCGCCGGTGGCCGGGTTCGTGACCGGCTGGTGGCGGCTGGAGGCGCCGGCCTGGCGGGCACCGCCGATGTAATGGGTGATGTCGGTGATGGCAGGCTGACGGGCGTTCATGTGGGAAGTCTCCGGTGGTCGATCGGCGCAGTCTATGCCTCGCACCGTCCGGCCACAAGACCGCCATCTTGAAATGATTGTTTGCTTTGGTGAACAATCGGATCATGAAGAACACCATCCAGCCTGAACTCTGGGGTCATGTGCACTGGCTCACGGTGCTGGCCCAGCAGGGCAGTTACACCGCGGCGGCGGCGCGTCTGGGCGTGAGCAAGGCGGCCATGAGCCAGCGCGTGTCGGAACTGGAGAAGCTGGCCGGTATTGCGCTGGTGCAGCGCACCACCCGCAGCGTGCGCCTGACCGAAGCCGGGCAGCGGCTGGTGGACCAGACGCGCGCAGCCTTTGACCAGATTGCCCAGGGGTTTTCGCAGGTGCGCGACCTGGCCGAGCAGCCGCAGGGCCTGCTGCGGGTGACCGCGCCGGTCGCGCTGGCGCGCCAGCAGATCGTGCCAAGGCAAGGCTGGCGGGTTTTCTACGCGAGCACCCGCAGGTGCGCATCGAGCTGAACCTGTCGGACCGGCTGGCCTCGCTGGCCACCGAGGGCTTTGACCTGGCGATCCGGCACACCGACCACCCGCCCGACACCCACGTGGCCTGGACACTGTGCGAAACACGATCGCTGCTGGTGGCCAGCCGCCACCACCTGCGCCGGCAGGGGACGCCGCAGCATCCGCTGGACCTGGCCAGCCGCCCCTGCCTGCACTACCCGCGGCCGCAGGAAGACCCGGCCTGGACGATGGAGCGTCAGACACCGGACGGACCCGAGCGGGTGACGGTGCAGATCGGCGGGCCGCTGGCGGCCAACAACAGCGAGGCGCTGCGCGACGCGGCCCTGTCAGGCCTGGGTATTGCGTTGCTGCCGGACTTCAGCGCCCAGGCCGCGCTGCGGGCGGGCAAGCTGGTGCAGGTGCTGCCCGAATGGCGACCGGTGGGTTCGTTCGCCGGCCGCATCTGCGCCATCCGGCCCTACTCGGCCCATGTACCGCGGGCGGTGACGGCCTTTGTGGACTACCTGCGCAGGGCGTTGGCGGCCGGTTTCAGCCCAGCAGACGCGTGAGCGCTTCCTGGTACTTGGCGGCGGTCTTCTCGATCACGTCCCTGGGCAGGCGCGGCGCGGGGGGCGCCTTGTCCCAGGGCTGGCCATTGACCTTGGCGGTCTCCAGCCAGTCGCGCAGGAACTGCTTGTCGAAGCTGGGCGGGTTGCTGCCCACGGTGTACTGGTCGGCCGGCCAGTAGCGCGAGGAATCGGGTGTCAGCACCTCGTCCATCAGCACCACGGTGCCGTTCT
>JALOSN010000029.1 GCA_025458415.1 Hydrogenophaga sp. | reverse complement strand
GCGTAGCCGTAACCGGGCAGATCGGCCAGAACCGCATCGGTCTCGCCCTTGCGACCCAGGGAGAACAGGTTGATGCTCTGGGTTCTGCCGGGGGTCTTGGAGGCAAAGGCCAGCCGGCGCTGCTGGGTCAGCGTGTTGATGCAGGTGGACTTGCCGGCATTCGATCGGCCCACGAACGCCACCTCGGGAACGGCAAGCGGGGGCAGGTGTTCAAGCTTCGGAGCCGTGGTCAGGAATCGGGCCGTGTGCAGCCAGCTGTGCATGGACCGGACGTCGGCGTCGGGTGCGGGCGGTGCGGCGGGCGAGGAGGGGGCTGGAGTGGTGCGGTCGGTCATTGGGGGTTTTCCCGGTGGGTCATTGTAAAATCATGCGGTTTGTCGTTTCCCCACGTGCACTTCTTCAACCGATTTCGTCGCCAGCCGACGCCAGCCCAGTCATGAAATTGCCCGTTTCGCTTCTATGCGCTGCCATTGCAGCCCTGTCCTTCGGTGTCCACGCCCAGACGGCCAAGCCCGATCTGGCCAGGGGAGCGGCCCAGTTCGGCCAGGTCTGTGTCGCCTGTCACGCGGCCGACGGCAATTCGACCACCCCGGCCAACCCCAAACTGGCCCAGCAGCACCCTGAGTACCTGATCAAGCAGCTGCAGGAATACAAGTCCGGCAAACGCCAGAACGCCATCATGGCCGGTTTTGCCGCGTCCCTGTCGGACGAGGACATGCGCAACATCTCCTACTGGCTGGCCAGCCAGAAGGCCACACCAGGTTTTGCCCAGGACAAAGACCTGGTCCGGCTGGGTGAACGCATCTACCGCGGCGGCATCTCCGATCGCCAGATCGCCGCCTGTGCCGGCTGCCACAGTCCCAATGGCGCAGGCATTCCGGCCCAGTATCCCCGCCTGGCTGGCCAGCACGCCGAATACACCGTTGACCAGATGCGCCAGTTCCGCGACGGTGTGCGCAAGAACAGTGTCCAGATGAGCCAGATCGCAGCCCACATGACCGAACAGGAAATCAAGGCCGTCGCCGACTACATCGCAGGCCTGCGCTGAGGCGAGCGGGCAAGCCCCCGGTTCGAAGGGGTATATAAGCCAACCATAATATTTAACGGCACAATCGGTGCGGGGACACCGCCATGGAACCGATGCGCCGCAAGTTCATCAGATGAGGGCGGAGGCCGATCAACCGGCACCGCCCTTTTTTTCGCCAATCACTGCCCGTCCTTTTCATGAGTGTTTCCACCGAAGGTCTACAGCTGCGCAGCGGATCGCGCTGGCTGAGCGAATGGGTCGAGTTGCTGTCGTCCATGCGGTTTGCCATTTCGCTGCTGACGGTGATCTGCATCGCCTCGGTGATCGGCACGGTGGTCAAGCAGCACGAACCGGCGAACAACTACGTCAACCAGTTCGGCCCGTTCTGGGCCGACGTGTTTGCCACGGCCAGCCTGTTCTCGGTCTACAGCGCCTGGTGGTTTCTGCTGATCCTCGCATTCCTGGTGGTCAGCACCAGCCTGTGCATTGCCCGGACCACACCGAAGATCTTTGCCGATTTCAAGGTGTTCAAGGAAGGTATCCGCGAGCAGAGCCTCAAGGCCTTCCCGCACCGTGCGGAAAGCGCATTGGCCGAGCAGGCAGAGGGAGCGGCCCACCGCATCGGGCAGCAGCTGCTCTCCTCCGGCTGGAAGGTGCGCCTTCAGGCGAGGCAGACCCCGACGGGTGAGGGCTGGATGGTGGCCGCCAAGGCCGGAGCGGCCAACAAGCTGGGCTACATAGCCGCGCACAGCGCCATTGTGATGATCTGCATCGGCGGTCTGCTCGACGGCAACCTGATGGTCAAGGCGCAAATGTGGTTCAACGGCAAGGAGCCGTTCTCAGGGGGTGGACTGATCGCTGATGTGCCGGCCCAACACCGCCTGTCACCGAGCAACCCGACCTTCCGTGGCAACCTGCTGGTGACCGAGGGCACCACCGGGGGAACGGCCATCCTGCCCCAGCCCACCGGTGTGCTGTTGCAGGACCTGCCCTTTTCGGTGGAACTCAAGAAGTTCATCGTCGAGTACCACGAAAACGGCATGCCCAAGCTCTTTGCCAGCGACATCGTGATCCATGATCACGAAACCGGCGAGCAAAAGCCGGCCCGTGTCGAGGTGAACCATCCCGCGCAGCACCGCGGCATCAACATCTACCAGTCCAGCTTCGATGACGGTGGTTCGCGGGTGAAGCTGCAGGCCCGTGCACTGACCCGGCCCACCCGTCCGTTCGAGGTCGAGGGCACCATCGGGAGCTCCACGCCATTGAGCAACGGCGAGGATCAGCTGGTTCTGGAGTACACCGGGCTGCGGGTCATCAACGTCGAGAATTTCTCTTCTGACGCCAGCTTGCAGAGCGCCGATGTGCGGCGTGTCGACTTGCGCAACGCCATCGAAAGCCGGCTGGGTGCCGGCAACAAGACCGTGACCGAGCGTGTGCTGCGCAACGTGGGTCCCAGCATCACCTACAAGCTGAGGGACGCCGCGGGTCAGGCCGTCGAATACCACAACTACATGCTGCCGATCGACATCGACGGAGCGAGAATGTACCTGCTCGGACTGCGTGAGACGCCGTCCGAGTCGTTCCGCTACCTGCGCATTCCGGCGGATGAGAACGACAGCATGGACGGGTTCCTGCGCCTGCGCGCTGCGCTGGACGATCCGGCCATGCGCGCCGAGGCGGTGCGCCGTTATTCGGTGGAGGCGGTTGAAGGTGGCCGGGCAGAGCTGGCCGACGCACTCGCGGCTTCGGCCACCCGCGCCCTGGAGCTGTTTGCCGGTGCCGAGCCGGTCGACCTTCCCGATGGCGTCAGCAATGGCATGGGCCAGACCCGGGTGGTGGGTGGTCTGCAGGCGGTCTCCGCCTTCCTGGAGTCCAATGTGCCGCCTGAGGAGCGCGAGCGGGCGAGCGATGTGCTGGTGCGCATCCTCAATGGAACGCTGTTTGAGCTGGCCCAGCTCAGCCGCCAGGCCGATGGCCTGCCACCGCTGGCGCGCAACGAGGCGACGCAACAGTTCATGACCACCTCGGTCATGAGCCTGAGTGACAGCTTTTTCTACCCGGCCCCGATGACCTTCCAGTTGGTCGACTTCGACCACGTCCAGGCCAGTGTGTTCCAGGTGGCCCGTGCGCCGGGACAGAGCATCGTGTACCTGGGCTGCCTGTTGCTGACCATCGGGATTTTTGCGATGCTCTACGTGCGTGATCGGCGCCTCTGGGTCTGGATCAGCCCGGACACCGATGGCAGCGCCCGTGCCACGATGGCACTTTCGTCGAACCGCAAGACGATGGAAGTGGATCAGGAATTCGATTTGCTCAAGAGACAGTTGCTGAAGGTGACAACATGAACACGACCACCGTGACACGAACCGTGGACCTCAAGAAGGGCGGTGATGGCGCCGGGCTTCAGCCGGGCTACTTTGCCCGTCGCGATGTCTGGGACTGGCTGTTTGCGCTCTTCTTGGTGGCTGGCGCAGCTTGGGCCTTCGTCCAGTACAGCCATGCGATGAACGGTTACGAGAAAGCCATTCTGGTCGGCTGTGTGCCGTCCATGATCTGGCTTGGCTGGTTCTGGCGCCCTCTGCGCCTGCTCAGTGTCGTGGTGGCACTGCTGTCGCTCACCGCCATCTGGCTGTACCAGACGCCCGAGGGTGCCGACCTGGCGCGGGCCGACCAGGCCTTCCTGCTCAAGTACTTTCTTTCCAGCCAGTCCGCCATCCTGTGGATGAGCCTGCTGTTCTTCATGAGCACCGCCTTTTACTGGATCGGTCTGCTGACCCGGGCCGGCGAGGCCTTCGAGTCGCTGGGTTCGAAGATGGCATGGGTGGCCGTCACGCTGGCCCTGGTGGGCACCATGGTGCGCTGGTACGAAAGCCACCAGATCGGTCCCGACATCGGGCACATTCCGGTCAGCAACCTCTATGAAGTGTTCATCCTGTTCTGCTGGATGACGACCGCCTTCTATCTTTACTACGAAGACCGCTACCGCACCCGCGCCATGGGCGCGTTCTCGATGCTGGTGGTCAGCGCCGCGGTCGGCTTCCTGCTGTGGTACACCGTGGTGCGCGAGGCGCATGAAATCCAGCCACTGGTGCCTGCCCTGCAGAGCTGGTGGATGAAGGTCCACGTGCCTGCCAATTTCGTGGGTTACGGCACCTTCGCCATCGCCGCCATGCTGGCATTTGCCTACCTCGTCAAGCAGGCGGCCGGCGAGATGCGCTGGTACAAGCTGGCTCCTCTGTTCCTCCTGGGCGTGGCACTCTGCCTGGAACCTCTGGTGTTCAGCAGGAACGCGCTTGAACAGGGCGGCGGCTTCTGGTTCATGTACTTCGGTTTCTCCGCGTTCATCATCGGCGGCATTCTGATGGGTCGCCGGCGCATTGCCGAGAAGCTGCCCAGCTTCGAGGTGCTGGACGATGTCATGTACAAGGCCATCGCGGTCGGCTTTGCCTTCTTCACCATCGCAACCATCCTCGGCGCCCTCTGGGCAGCGGAAGCGTGGGGCGGCTACTGGAGCTGGGACCCGAAGGAAACCTGGGCCCTGATCGTCTGGCTCAACTACGCGGCCTGGCTGCACATGCGGCTGATGAAGGGCCTGCGCGGAACGGTGGCGGCCTGGTGGGCATTGGTGGGTCTGGCCATCACCACGTTCGCCTTCCTGGGTGTCAACATGTTCCTCTCGGGCCTGCACAGCTACGGCGAGCTGTGAAGCACGGCGGACAGGGCTGCAGCGGCCCTGTCCGCCATTCCACACGCTGATCCGGGCTTCATCCCTTCCCGGGGCCGATCAGTCTGGAACTCGGTAAGATTTCCCCGGGTCAGACGACCCATGTCAGCAGCGTCGGCCGGGCATCCTCCCTGCCGGATGTGCTGAAGGGGAAACTTCCATGATCATCCACACGGGCCGCAACGCTTTCCAGCATCCGGCGGGCAGTGAAATCACCCCCTTGTCGGCCTACCGCAACCGCCGTCAATGGATGCTCGCCGCCCTGGCAGTGGGCGGATCCGCGGCCTGGGCGGATCGTTCGGCCCAGGCCCAGGGCCTTGATCGACCGGGTCGCCTCAGCCCCCTTGCATCGGTGTCTTCCCCGGTGCCTGGCGCACGGACGGTGGAAAAGCCCACGTCCTACCGCGACGCCACCACCTACAACAACTACTACGAGTTCGGCACCGAGAAGTCCGATCCGGCGCGACTGGCAGGCAGGCTCAAGACCCGTCCCTGGACAGTTGCCGTCGAAGGTCTCGTGAGCAAACCCGGCACCTATGATCTGGAGCGGCTGATGCGGCTGGCGCCCATGGAGGAAAGGGTTTACCGCTTGCGCTGCGTCGAGGGGTGGTCCATGGTCATTCCCTGGATCGGCTATTCCCTGGCGGCCCTGATTCGCGAGGCCCAACCTCTGGGCAGCGCGAAGTACATCGAGTTCTTCACACTGGCCGATCCGGACAGCATGCCTGGCCTGCGATCCAATGTCCTGCAGTGGCCCTATGTCGAGGCATTGCGTCTGGACGAAGCCATGCATCCGCTGACCCTGCTGGCATTCGGCATGTACGGCGAAGTGCTGCCCAACCAGAATGGGGCTCCGCTGCGCCTGGTCGTCCCCTGGAAGTACGGATTCAAGAGCGGAAAGTCACTGGTCCGGATCCGTTTCACGGAGAACCAGCCGGCGACGTCCTGGAACATGGCAGCACCGCGCGAGTATGGTTTCTACTCGAACGTGAACCCGGACGTCCCTCACCCTCGCTGGAGCCAGGCCACGGAGCGGCGGATCGGCGATGATGGCGGTCTGCTGGCCCGAAGGCGCAAGACCGAGATGTTCAACGGCTACGAACCCCAGGTGGGCCAACTCTACGCCGGGATGGATCTGCGCCGCTTCTATTGAATGGACGCATCCGGTTGTCGGAACGCTCTACCGAACCCATCCGCGCGCCCAGTCGGCTGATCCAGGCATGAACCGCTGGCTGTTGCATCCCCTGGCCAAGCCGCTGCTGTTTCTGGTGTGCAGCCTTCCCTGGTGGTGGCTGTTGTGGGCCGTGCTGACCGATCGCCTGGGCGCCAATCCGGCCGAAGCGCTGATCCGCTCGCTGGGCGACTGGTCCATCCGGGCCCTGGTGCTGGTGCTGCTGGTCACACCGCTTCGCATCCTCACCGGCTGGACCGCGTTGGCACGGTGGCGTCGCATGCTCGGCCTTTTCGTGTTCTTCTACGCCAGCCTCCACCTGGTGGCCTACGTCTGGTTTGACATGGGGGGCGATGTCGCCGCCGTGGTCCGGGATGTCGTCCAGCGCCCCTTCATCTTGCTGGGCATGTTGTCATGGATTTTTTTGCTGTGTCTGGCGATGACCTCGTTTGACCGGGCCATCCGCTGGCTGGGCGCATCACGCTGGCGCGCTCTTCACCGAATGGTGTACTTGTCCGCTGTCCTCGGGACCCTGCACTTCTTCTGGATGCGCAGTGGCAAGAATGACCATTCCGAGGTCTGGTTGTATGCCGTGCTCTTTGCCGTGCTGCTGGGCTGGCGGGCCTGGCACGCCCGCTCCCGCCTCCATCCACCCGGGGATCGGGTGATGCGGTGAGACAGGGCCGTTCAGCGACCGGTGGTGGGCGGGTCGCTGATGATCAGCTCATCGGCTGAGCCTGCCGGAACAGGCGCCGGCGCGGGCGCGCGGCTGTCAGGCAGGTACAGAGGACCCTTCTGACCACAGGCGGCCAGAAGGCACCCTGACAGAGACAGGGCCAGCCCGCGAGCCAGGAAGCGTGTCACCAGGGGGCGACCTAGAATCGGAGCTTTCGAGTTCATGGGTGCATTGTAATGACCGATCAGGAATACCTTGACAAGGCCGAAGCGCTGCTGCGGGCGGTCGAACTGTCATGTGACCGCATCAATGAAGAGTCGGACGCCGACCTGGACAACCAGCGTGTCGGGGGCATGATCACGCTGACGTTTTCCAATCGCAGCCAGATCATCATCAATCTGCAGAAGCCTCTGCAGGAGGTCTGGCTGGCTGCCCGGGCCGGCGGGTTTCACTACCGGCACGACGGACAGGCCTGGATGGACACCAAAGGCCAGGGCGAATTCTTCGATAACCTGTCCCGGTTCGCGACCGAACAATCCGGGATTGCCCTGCGATTCAGTTCCTGAACAGGTCAAGAATGCTGCGGCGGTCCTCCTGGCGCACGGCAGGCGCCGCCGGTTCCATCGGCAATTCACCGTATCCGCCCGTCGGTACCTGTTCGTTGGGCATCCCCGGCCAGGGATCATCCAGGCCAATGGCCTGCACACCCATGCCCGGACCGTACTCTTCGTAGTACCAGTCGCCGCCTGTCCTGACCACCCCGGCAGGCGCCTGGTACTCCTGCACCGGTTCATTCCTGAGCGCGTGTGACATGTACGAGATCCAGATCGGCAGGCTCAGTCCACCTCCGGTTTCCCTGCTGCCCAGGTTGCGCGGCGTGTCGTAGCCCACCCATGTGGCGGCCACCAGGTTGGGGTGGAACCCGACGAACCAGGCATCCACCGCGTCGTTGGTGGTGCCGGTCTTGCCAAACAGGTCCGGCCGCTTGAGCGTCGACTGGGCGCGGGCGGCGGTTCCCGACCGGGTGATCTCCTGCAGCAGGCTGTTGGTGACAAATGCGTTGCGCGCGTCAATCACCCGCTGGCTTTCATCCAGTTGAACAGGGGCCGCCTCGAACAGGACCTTGCCCTGGTGATCGGTTACCCTGGAGATCAGTCGTGGCTGGACCAGATAGCCGCCGTTGGCAAAGACGCCATAGGCGGTGGCCATCTGCATCGGGGTCACAGAGCCGGCGCCCAGGGCCATGGTGAGGTAGGGTGGATGGCGTTGGGGGTCGAAGCCGAACCGGCTGACCCATTGCTGGGCGCTCTGCGTGCCTACCATCTGCAGAATGCGGATGGACACCATGTTCTTGGAGCGCGCCAGCGCGCGACGCACGGACATCGGCCCTTCAAACTGGCCGTCGTAGTTCTTCGGCTCCCATGGCTTGCCACCGGTTTCCTCGGCAGTGTAGAAAAGAGGGGCATCGTTGACGACGGTCATCGGACTGAGCCCCTTTTCGAGGGCCGCCGAATAGATGAAGGGCTTGAAGCTGGATCCGGGCTGGCGCCATGCCTGGGTCACGTGGTTGAACTTGTTCTTCTGGAAGTCGAATCCGCCCACCAGCGCGCGTAT
>JALOSN010000452.1 GCA_025458415.1 Hydrogenophaga sp. | reverse complement strand
ACTGTGATCGGGCAAGGCACGGTCCTGTCAGTGAGCGGCCATATCCGGCTGGGCGTCGGGCACCACCTGCCTGAGCAGGTCCATCATGTCCCGCTGGATACGCTCCAGCGCCCCCTCGTTGTGTCCTTCGAACCGCAACACCAGCACCGGCGTCGTGTTGGATGCGCGGATCAGACCGAACCCGTCGGGCCAGTCGACCCGCACGCCATCGATGGACGAAATCCGCGCCGGTGGCGCAAACGCCACCAGCTCTTGCAGTCGTGCGACGATGCGGTGGGGCTCGCCCTCGGCACAGGTGACATTCAGTTCCGGCGTGCTGCAGCTGGTGGGCAGTGCATTGAGCACCGCGCTGGCATCCGCAGACCGGCTGAGGATCTCGAGCAATCGGGCACCGGCGTAGCTGCCGTCATCAAAACCGTACCAGCGTTCCTTGAAGAAGATGTGGCCGCTCATCTCGCCCCCGAGCGGGCTGTCCAGCTCCTTCATGCGCGCCTTGATCAGCGAATGCCCGGTCTTGTAGATGTGCGGTTGGCCGCCGGCGGCCGAGATGGCCGGGGCCAGTCGCTGCGAACACTTGACGTCGAAGATGATGTTGCCGCCGGGCACACGGCTGAGCACGTCCTGTGCAAACAGGATCATCTGCCGGTCCGGGTAGATGTTCTGGCCGTCGCGGGTGACGATGCCCAGGCGGTCACCGCCCAGCTCGGCGCCGGTTTCGGTGAGCGTGCGGATCAGATCCTGCAGATTCTCGGGCCGGCTGGGATCGGGATGGTGGTTCGGAAAATGGCCGTCCACCTCGCTGTACAGTTCGACGACCTCACACCCCAGCGCACGAAACAGGGCTGGCGCCGAAGCACCGGCAACGCCATTGCCGCAATCGACCACCAGCTTCATCGGGCGGCTCAGGCGCACATCGGACACGATCCGGTCCAGGTAGGCCGGACCGATGTCCAGACTGCGGATGCGCCCACCATCGGCCAATGTCCATGCGCCGGCCTCCATGATGCGACGCAGGCCCTGGATCTCGTCTCCGTGGATGGCACGCCCGCCCAGCACCATCTTGAAGCCGTTGTAATCCTTCGGGTTGTGGCTGCCGGTGACCTGGATCCCGCTGCGGCATACGGTGCTCGCGGCAAAGTACAGCATGGGTGTGGTCACCATGCCGATGTCGATCACCTCGATGCCGGCCGCCACCAGGCCACGGATCAGTGCCTGCGACAGCGCCGGTCCGCTCAGCCGCCCGTCCCGTCCCACCGCCACCGTGCGTTCCCCCTGCAACAGCGCGTGGGTGCCGAACGCGCGTCCCAGCGCCTCGGCCACATCCACGTCCAGCGTGGACGGCACGACACCTCGGATGTCGTAGGCCTTGTAGATCGATGGCGACAGCGTCATGGGCACGGAATGGAACTGAAACGGAGCATCTGGCAAACCCTTCATTGTAGGATGCCCGGGCGCCATGCCGGCCAAACGCATGTCCGGATTCAGCCAGCCCATCCCCTCACGAATGGCTAACATGGCGCCATGACGAGCGAACTGCTGCAAGATGCCGACGCCTGCTACCAGGCCCTGCGAACCCGGGATGCCCGTTTCGATGGCCGGTTCTTTGTCGGTGTGACCAGCACCCGCATCTATTGCCGACCGGTCTGTCGTGTCAGGCCACCGCGGCAGGACCACTGCCGCTTCTTCGGACTGGCCGCACAGGCCGAGCAGGCCGGCTACCGTCCCTGCCTGCGCTGCCGGCCCGAACTCGCGCCCTCAGATCGTCATTGGTCTTTTCACGATGCCGGTGACCGCCTCATCGGACATGCGCTCCGGTGGTTGGATGACCCGGCAAACGGACTGGCCGACACCGAGGGTCGCAGCGCGCTGGTCCGTCTGTCCGACTTCCTGGGGATCACCGACCGGCACCTGCGGCGGCTGTTCTCGCTGCATCTGGGCATGACGCCGCTGCAGTACCTGCAGACCCGGCGCCTGCTGACCGCCAAACTGCTGCTGACGGACACCCCGCTGCCCATCGGGCAGGTTGCCCTGATCAGCGGCTTCGGCAGTCTGCGGCGCTTCAACGACGTGTTCCTGCAGGCCTACGGGCTAAACCCGTCGCGGTGGCGCCAGCCCGTTCCGGGGAACCCATCGGATCGGTCCTGCATGCGCCCGGCGCGGCTGGGGTGGCGCCCGCCGATGAACATCCAGGCCATGCTGGATTTCCTGGCCAGGCGACGCCTGCTTGGCAACGAGCAGATGATCGAAGGCCCCCAGCCCGGCATCCTCAAGGCGGTGGGGTTGCGCCACAACGCATCCCTGCATGTGGGCTGGCTTCGGGCACGTTTTTGTGCACCGGATCATTGTGTCCTGCTGGAGGTGAGCCCGTCGCTGCTGCAGGTCCTGCCTCAGGTCATCTGGCGGGTACGTCACTGGCTGGATCTGGACACGGACACCGGCCCCATCGACCGCCTGCTCGATGCCGACTTTCCCGGGAGCGGCGGCATGCGGGTACCCGGCAGCTTTGATGGCTTCGAACTGGCCGTGCGCGCCATCCTGGGCCAGCAGGTGTCACTGCATGCCGCCAATCGGCTGGCCGAGCGGCTCACCTCACAGCTGGGAGAACCCGTTTCAAGCCCGGATCCATCGGTGAACCGCCTTTTCCCCTCACCCGAGTGCCTGGCGGCCGTTTCGCCATCGGTGTTGGGTGAACTGGGCATCGTTCGCTCGCGCCAGGCAGCCATCATGGCACTGGCGCAAGCCTGTGCCTGCGGCGCCTTGCGCCTGGATCCGGTCGACGACCCCTCGGCGACCGTGCGTCAGCTGCAA
>JALOSN010000451.1 GCA_025458415.1 Hydrogenophaga sp. | reverse complement strand
GCAAGGGCTCAGTTCGTGGCCGATGCGCATGCGCGCCTGCCGACGCGCGGGATGCCCATCCAGCACGAGCGCGTCCTTGAGGGGGGCAACGTGGGCCTGACCCAGCAGGGGCCAGATACCCAGTTCGCGCAGCTGTTGCGCACTTCGTTGGGTGAGGGCGATCTCGCGGCCGTCAAACGGCGGATCGGCCAGGCTGCTGCGTTCCTGCGGGTCCACCACCGCCAGCGACAGGCCGCTGTCTCGCAGCGAACGGGCCAGGCACAGGCCAGCCGGGCCTGCCCCGATCACAAGGAGGTCGAAATCCATGGGGCGCCAGCATACGCGCCACGCACATCGGTGGGCTTGACCTGTGTCAAGCCACCCGAGTGCGGCCGCGAGCTTCAGCTGTTGGGCTGGCAGGGCATGTGACCCATGCCCTGGCCGTGCCGGTGCATCTGTCCACCGGTTTTGCCTGCTTCACCTTGCATGCCCATGCGGTGGCCGCCGTGCATGCCGGTGCGCATCATGCCGCCCATGCCACGCTGGTCGAAGACCTGCTTCTGTTCCTCGTTCAGTGCGGCATAGAAGCTGCGCGTGGCGTCGATCCGCTGTTTCATGGCGGCGCTGTGGGCCTCATGCTGCGCTTCCATGCGCTCCAGGCGCTGCACCGTGTTCAGTTTCGACCAGTCGGTGCGGTCGGCTTTGGCTGTTGGCTGAGCGGCAGGTGTGGTGCGGGCCACGAAGGCCAGCCAAGCCGGTTCCTGCTCGGGCGCGAGCTTCAGGTCGGCCTTGAGCTGTTCCAGACGCTCGGTGTGCCGGGACTGCATGGGCCCATGGTGCTGGCTGTGGCGGTGCATCCGCATGCGCTGGCCATCGGCGGCCTGGGTGGAAGCCGGCGCGGTCTGGCTGGCTTCGGGGCCGGTGTTGCCCTGGGCCATGGCGGTGGCCGAAAGGCCCAGAACGGCAGCATGGCGGTGCACCGCAGGCAGGAAGCCAGTGTCAAGGACCGCTGTGTCTGCCCTGTGCCTGAAGGATGACGCTGTGTAAAGTTTTGTTCCGGTGTTCGCGGGTGGCCCAACGGTCCTTTGACCTGGATCAAGGATGGGCCAGGTCGTCCAGGATCGGGCAGTCGGGCCGCTCATCGCCCGGGCAGGCGCACAGCAGCGCCCGCAGGCTGCGCTGCATCGCCTGCATCTGTTCGATGCGCCGGTCCAATTCCTGCAGGTGGTGTTCGGCCACCCTCTTGACGCTGGCGCTGCTGCGCCGGCGGTTCTGCCACAGCCCCAGCAGCTCGGTGATCGCGTCAAGCCCGAAGCCGAGGTCGCGCGCACGCCGGATGAAGCGCAGGGTGTGCACATCGCTCAGGCTGTACTGCCGGTAATTGCTGTCCGTTCGCGCCACGCGTCCGAGCAGGCCCAGCGACTCGTAGTGCCGCAACATCTTGGGCGAGATCCCGCTCAGGCCCGCTGCGGTGCCAATCGGCACCGGCCAGAGGATGGTGCTGTCCCGCGCGTCCGCCGTGGGGTGCAGCAGGCCGGGTTTCATGCCGAGACGGTGTAGCCCTCGTCGCGAATGGCCTGGGCAATGGCCTCGCGTTCCAGGGCGGATTCCACCTCGACCCGGTTCTGGCTGCGGTCCACCTGCACCGTGGCATGCGGGTCGAGTTCGCGAATGGCGCCGATGACGGCCTTTTCGCAATGGCCGCAGGTCATGCCCTGCACGTTGAAGGTCTGGCTCATGGCGGGTTCCTTGGTTGCTGTGTGGATCGGAAGCCCGATTCTCAGGCTTGACACGGTGTCAAGGTCAAGTGGATTGTTACCTTGAACGGCCTTGACCTTGCCATGATGTGAGGCTTTATGCTCGCGTCATGGATTCCGTGATCGACCTGGGTATCGGCGGCATGACCTGCGCGTCGTGCGTCTCGCGTGTGGAGCGGGTGCTCAAGAAGCAGCCGGGGGTGGCCGAGGCCGCGGTCAACCTGGCCACCGAGTCCGCGCGCGTCACCCTGGCCGGCGACGCCAGCGAGGAAACCCTCACCCGGCTCAAGCGGGCCGTGCGCGATGCGGGGTACGAGCCACGGTCGCCCATGGCCGCCCAGGACGAGACGCCCGCGGGCTGGCTTGGGCTGCCGCGTGACGCCTGGCCGGTGGTGGCCGCGCTGCTGCTGTCGGCCCCGCTGGCCCTGCCCATGGTCGGTGACCTGTTCGGCCAGCACTGGATGTTGCCGGCCTGGGCGCAGTTCGTCCTGGCCACCCCGGTCCAGTTCGTGCTGGGTGCGCGTTTCTACAAGGCCGGCTGGCATGCGCTCAAGGCCATGACCGGCAACATGGAGCTGCTGGTGGCCATCGGCACCACCGCCGGCTGGGCTCTGTCGACCTGGCTGTGGTGGCGGGCCGAACCGGGCGAGATGGTCCACCTGTATTACGAAGGCTCGGCGGTGGTCATCGCCCTGGTGCTGCTGCCCGACGGGGTCAAGCGCACGGAGCTGACCGATGTCGGGGTGGACGAACTCATGCCCGGCGACCGGGTGCGGGTATTGCCGGGCGAGCGCTTTCCGGCTGATGGCGAGGTGCTGGCGGGCGAGTCGCAGGCCGACGAGTCCATGCTCACCGGCGAGTCCATGCCGGTGGCCAAACAGCCCGGCGATGCCGTGACCGGCGGTTCCATCAACGGTGATGGTTCGCTGGAGGTCAGGGTCAGGGCCGTGGGTGCCCGGAGCGTGCTGGCGCACATCATTGCGCTGGTGCAGGATGCCCAGGCCGCCAAGGCGCCGGTGCAGCGCCTGGTCGACCGCGTCGCCGCCGTCTTTGTGCCGGTGGTGCTGCTGATCGCGCTGGCCACCCTGGTGGTCTGGTGGCAGCTGGGGGCACCCATCGAGACGGCGCTGCTCGCCATCATGACCGGTACCGGGGTGGCGGCCCGCCACGGCATCCTGATCAAGGACCCGGTGGCGCTGGAGATGGCCCACCGGGTCGACACGGTGGCGTTCGACAAGACCGGCACCCTGACCGAAGGGCATCCGAGGCTGCGCATGGTCGAGGTCGCCGACGGGGTGGATGAACGGGCGGTGCTGCTGGCGGCCGGTACGCTCCAGAGCCAGAGCAACCACCCCTTGGCCCAGGCGGTGCTCGACGGTGCCCGTGCCCACGGCCTGCGCATCGAGCCCGACACCGCGCGGGACGTGCAGGCGGTGCAGGGCCGGGGCATGGTCGGGCGTGTCACCGGCGCCTGGCTGGCGCTGGGCAGCCTGCGCTGGATGCACGAACTGGGTGCCGGTGACGGACCCCTGCTGCAGCGGGCTGCGGTGCTGGAGAACGAAGGCGGCACGGTGTCGGTGCTGGCCACCGGCAGCGACGAGGGCGTCTGGACCCCGGTGGCCCTGTTCGTGTTCGGTGACGAGGCCAAGCCCGGTGCCGCCGCGGCGCTGGAGACCCTGCGCGAGCAGGGCATGCGGCTGCGCATGGTCTCGGGAGACAGCCGGGGCGCTGCGCTGGCCATGGGGCACCTGCTGGGCCTGCGGGCCGACCAGGATGAGGTGCTGGCCGAGGTGTTGCCGGGCGACAAGGCCGCACTGATCGAGCGATTGAAGCGGGGTGATGGGGGCGGGGTACCAGAGGCGGCGGAGCGTGGGGGCCGTGGCCACACCGTGGCCATGGTGGGCGACGGTGTCAACGACGCCCCTGCGCTGGCGGCAGCCGACGTGGGCATTGCGATGAGCCACAGCCGCGGGGGCGGCTCGGACGTGGCCATGCACGCCGCCGGCATCACCCTGATGCGAGGGGATGTCGCGCTGGTGGGTGCTGCACTGGACATCTCGCACCGCACCGTCAGCAAGATCCGCCAGAACCTGTTCTGGGCCTTTGCCTACAACGCCGCCGGCATCCCGCTGGCGGCGATGGGATTCCTGAGCCCGGTGCTGGCCGGTGCCGCCATGGCGCTGAGTTCGGTCAGCGTGGTCAGCAACGCGCTGCTGCTGCGTCGCTGGCAGCCACCCAGGTGACGCCTGCGGGTCGTCGCGCCTGACCCGCATGCCGACGCACGAGGGCATCCACGCGTCCTGCGGCGCCGTTCGGGGGCTCGCTTGACGTGTATCAACACGCGCCGGCGGAAGTTCGGCGATGCTTGCACGTTCAGGGCTTCATGCGAGAGCCCGCCCCGGAGACACGACCATGAACCGAAAAGCCCTGCAGGTGATCCGCGACGAACACGCCACCCTGGCGGCCATGCTGCGTTCACTGATCCAGATGGTGCGGCGCGGGCCCGAGCCCGACGGTCGGGACGAGCACGAGCTCTATTTCGATGTGCTGCGCGCCATGCTGTTCTACATCGACGAGTTTCCTGAAAAGCTGCACCATCCCAAGGAAACCGAGCTGCTGTTCCCGCGCATTGCCCGCGCTTCGCCCGAGGTGGCGGATGCCATTGCCCAGCTGGACCGCGACCACGACGTCGGCGAGTCGCGGGTGCGCCAGCTCATGCACCTGCTGATGGCGTGGGAGTACCTGGGCGAAACCCGACGCCAGGCGTTTGAAGATGCGGCGAACCAGTACGTGGATTTCTACCTCAGGCACATGAGCCTGGAGGAGTCGGTGGTCCTGCCCGCGGCCGAAAAGGGCCTGAGCGAAGCCGACTGGCACGCCCTGAACGCGGCGTTTGCCACCAACCAGGATCCGCTCAACGCCCGCATCCCGCGCGACCCGCAGTTCGACCGCCTGTTCACCCGCATCGTGATGAAGGCGCCGGCGCCGGTGGGGCTGGGGCAGGAGTGATCCCCTGAGCCCGTGTGCCGGCGGACATCTTCCCGTCCTGGCCGCCCGCACGGGCATCGCCGTTCATCCGACCAGGCAGTAAGAAACCGCTACCGGTCTTGAGTAACAAAAGGTTTTTTGGAATACTAAGGGCTTCATTGGTATGGCCGATGCCCGTGGTGCTCCATGTCTTACACCGTCAACCCCCAGTCACCGCCCGAAGCCGCCGAGGTCCCCTTGTCCTTGCGGGCCCTCATGCGGCA
>JALOSN010000450.1 GCA_025458415.1 Hydrogenophaga sp. | reverse complement strand
GCACAACGGCTTTGTGCGGGTCGACAACGAGAAGATGTCCAAGAGCCTGGGCAACTTCTTCACCATCCGCGAGGTGCTGCAGCGATACGATGCCGAGACGGTGCGTTTCTTTGTCCTGCGGGCGCACTACCGCAGCTCGCTCAATTACAGCGATGCCCACCTGGACGACGCACGTGCCGCGCTCAAACGGTTGTACACCGCGCTGTCGACCCTGCAGCCGGATCCGCCGCAACCCATCGACTGGTGCCATCCGCTGGCCTCCCGGTTCCAGGCCGCAATGAACGAAGACTTCGGCACCCCCGAGGCCGTGGCCGTGCTGTTTGAATTGGCGGGGGAGGTCAACCGGACCCGCGATCCGGGCCTGGCCGGTCTGCTGCGGGACCTGGGTGCTGTGCTGGGCCTGCTGCAGCAGGACCCCAGGGCCTACCTGCAGGCCGGCGGCGCGGTTGATGGTCTGGATGAGGCCGCCATTGCCGGGCAGATTGCTGCACGCGCTGCGGCCAAGTCGGCCAGAGACTTCGCCGAGGCCGACCGCATCCGGCAGGCCCTGCTGTCCCAGGGCATTGTGCTCAAGGACGGACCGTCTGGCACCACCTGGGAGCGTGCCTGATGGCGACCGCCCAAACCCCCGACTTTGGTCAGGATGCGCCTGCTTACTGGACTGAAGCCTGCCGTCACCTGATGAAACGCGACCGGGTGATGAAGAAGCTGATTCCCCAGCATGCCGGCGCCAGCCTGCAGTCGCGCGGGGACGCGTTCGTCACACTGGCGCGCAGCATCGTGGGCCAACAGATCTCTGTAAAGGCCGCGCAATCGGTCTGGGACCGGTTCGAGCAATTGCCGCGAAAGCTGACGCCGGCCCAGGTGCTCAAGCTCAAGGTGGACGACATGCGTGCAGCGGGACTGTCGGCACGCAAGGTGGAGTACCTGGTGGATCTGGCGCTGCATTTTGCCAATGGCCAGGTCCAGGCCGAACGTTGGGCCGACATGGACGACGAGGCCATCATTGGTGAGCTGGTGGCCATCCGCGGTATCGGTCGATGGACCGCCGAAATGTTCTTGATCTTTCACCTCAAGCGACCCAATGTACTTCCCTTGGATGATATTGGCCTGCAAAATGGCATCAGTCGCTGCTACTTTTCCGGTGAACCGGTGAGCCGGAGCGAAATTCGCGAGGTGGCCACCGGCTGGGCACCGTTTTGCAGCGTGGCGACTTGGTATATTTGGCGCTCGCTGGACCCGGTGCCCGTCGCCTACTGAGCATTTTTTCCGGACCCGGCCACCTTGCCATCCACACCCGCTGCTGGCCTGCGCGCTGCGAGGGTGTGATGTCCACCGGGCAAACCGGGCGACCCTAGGAGTCACAGATTGGCCAAAAAGAACTTCCTCGATTTCGAACAGCCGATCGCCGAGCTCGAAAGCAAGATCGAAGAGCTGCGCTACGTGCAGACCGAGTCTGCGGTTGACATCTCGGCCGAGATCGAACAGCTGTCCAACAAGAGCCAGCAGCTCACCAAGGACATCTACAGCAACCTCACGCCCTGGCAGATCACCAAGATCGCCCGCCACACCGACCGGCCTTACACCCTGGACTATGTGCGGGACATCTTCACCCACTTCCAGGAACTGCACGGCGACCGCCACTTCGCGGACGACCTGAGCATCGTGGGCGGCCTGGCCCGCTTCAACGGCCAGCCCTGCATGGTCATCGGGCATCAGAAAGGGCGAGACACCAAGGAGCGGGGCCTGCGCAACTTCGGCATGACCAAGCCCGAGGGCTACCGCAAGGCCCTGCGTCTGATGAAGCTGGCCGAGAAATTCAAGCTGCCGGTCTTCACTTTCGTGGACACCCCTGGCGCCTATCCGGGCATCGATGCCGAGGAGCGGGGCCAGTCCGAGGCCATCGGTCGCAACATCTTCGAGATGGCGCAGCTGGAAGTGCCCATCATCTCCACCATCATCGGCGAGGGCGGCTCAGGTGGTGCCCTGGCCATTGCCGTGGCCGACCAGGTCCTTACTCGGTGATCAGTCCGGAAGGCTGTGCCTCGATCCTCTGGAAGACCAGCGACCGCGCCAGCGATGCGGCCGAGGCCCTGGGCATCACCGCCCACCGCCTCAAGGCGCTGGGTCTGGTCGACAAGATCGTCAACGAACCGGTCGGGGGTGCGCACCGCGACCACAAGCAGATGGCCGCTTTCCTCAAGCGGGCCCTCAATGAGGCCTGGCGTCAGGTCGCCGACCTGAAGGTCAAGGAACTTCTGGAACGCCGGCATGCCCGACTCAACAGCTACGGGCGATTCACCGACACCAAGGCCGACAACCGCGACAAGCGCTGAGGCGCGATCGGGCTGGGCTGAGCGCGCTGACGTGGCGCCGTCTGTCGAACGGCCGGTGGCGGTCGCGCTCAGCGCCGGGGCGGATTCCACAGCGTTGCTGCTGTCGGCTCAGCGCCTGTGGCCCGGTCGGGTGCTGGCCCTGCATGTCAACCATGGCATGCAGACGGCCGCTTCCGGCTTTGAGGAACGGGCCACACAGCTGGCCCATCACCTGGGCGTGCCTGTTCGGGTCGAGCGCGTGTCGGTGCAGGTGGAGCCCGGCCAGAGCCCGGAGGAGGTGGCGCGCCGTCTGCGCTACCAGGCCTTGGCCTGCATGGCTCGTCAGGCCGGTGCCTGCACTGTGCTGCTGGGTCACCAGGCAGATGACCAGGCCGAAACCCTGGTGCTGGCGCTGGGCCGGGGTGCCGGGCTGCCAGGCCTGGCAGCCATGGCCCCGGTCTTTCAGCGTCACGGCATGCGGTTCGGCAGGCCGTTGCTGTCCATGGGTGGCGACCAGCTCAGACAGTGGTTGAAGGCCGAGGCGGTGCGTCATGTCGAGGACCCGAGCAACATGGATCTGCGTCTGGCCCGCAACCGCATCCGTCATGTGCTGATGCCTGCTTGGGAACGTTGTTTTCCGGCCTATCGAGACACCCTGGCCCGGACCGCCCGCCACCTGGCACAGGCACAGGGCTTGCTGGACGAGCTGGCGCGGATCGATCTGCAGCAGACCGGCTCGCCGCCATCGATTGCCGGCCTGCAGGCGCTGGGCCGAGAGCGCCAGGCCAATGCGCTGCGCCACTGGATCAAGGGCGAATCGGGGCAGGGGCCAAGCACGGCACAGCTGGAGACCTTGCTGGATCTGCTGGACCGTTGCCGCACCCGCGGTCACCGGATTCACCTGAAGGTGGCCGGAGGCTGGGTCGATCGGGTGGATGGGGTGTTGCGCTGGACCCCGCCGGTATAATGCTGGGCTTTGCCCGTGCCAGGAGCCGGACCCGGTGTTCCATGGTGATCGAGTGGCGCACGTCCCCGCAGGGGATTCGCAGACTGGCGACCTACCCGTGGCCAGGGCACCCGATGTGGCATTCGCAGGCCATGCGGCCTGCGGGAACTGTTGTCCAACT
>JALOSN010000028.1 GCA_025458415.1 Hydrogenophaga sp. | reverse complement strand
CAGCCCCAGTCGGTCGGCCAGCAACACCCAGGCGCACAGCCGCGACAGGCGCGACTCCAGGTCCGGCGCACCGCAGCGGGCATGGTCCAGCCACAGCTGCTGCCGCTGACTGACCAGCAGGTCGCGGCTGACCAGATCGTCCCGCCCGGCGGCAAAGGCCTGGGCGGCCTTGCGCCAGACGACGGTGCGCAACGGGTCACCACGTCGGTACGCGCGCACACCGTCGAACTCGCCCGAGCTGTGGGTGTGCGCGCTGCCGCCATGCCCGGCTGTGGCCTCACCCACGGGCAGGGGCGGTGGATGCCGCTCGACGGCCGGGTAGACCAGCACATCCGACGTCGGCCGCCACAGCGACCAGACCCGGAAGGTGCCCAGAGGAAACAGGGTCTGTGCGCGCAGGGTCGGCAGCGATTGCCGTCCCCGCCTCGGTGCCAGCCAGGCCAGCTGCAGCGAGGCATCACCCTGGGCCGGTACATCGGTCCATGCCGGCGGACCGGCCGACTGGCCATCAATCGCCATGGCAATCCCGTGCCGGGCCTGCCGGCCCGGGTTGCTCAGCCGGACCTCCAGTGCCACCGCCTGACCCACGTGCACAGGCGCCGGCGGGTTCAGGTGCAGCGTCAGCCCCCGCAGGTTGCCATGGCAGCGGTGCATGCCCACCAGGGCGCTGCCGGCGATCAGGAACGTCAGCAGGTAGCCCAGGTTGAGCTGGTAATTGATGCTCGCCACCAGCAGCAGCAGCAGCGTCAGGGCCAGCATGATGCCCGGACGGGTCGGCAGGATGTAGACGTTGCGTTGCGTCAGCAGCAGGGTGTCGGTTCGGGGTTGCCGGGCATGGATCCAGCGGCGCACCCGGGCGCGCAGCCACGACGCCCGTCCGGGAGAACCGGCGTCCGGGCGGGCAGCCTGTGCAAAGGACGAACTCATGACCCGAGGTACCGCAGCGCCCTGGGGTCAGGGCAGCGGCGTCGCTTCCAGCATGGCACGTACCTGCTCGGCCGCACCCCGTCCGGCATCGGCGACCGGCACCAGGCGATGGGCAATGGTCTGGGGCAGGATGGCCGCCACGTCGTCAGGAGCCACGTAGTCTCGGCCGCTCAGATAGGCCTGTGCCTTGGCCGCCCGCACCACCGCCAGCGATGCGCGCGGTGACAGGCCCTGAACGAACCAGCGGCCACTGCGGGTGGCGCGCACCAGGTCCTGCAGGTAGTCCAGCAACGGGTCGGCGGTGTGCACCGCCGCCACCGCCTGCTGCAGGCGCGCCAGGTCTCCCGCCTCCAGCACCGGTTCCAGGTTGTCCAGCATGTCGCGCCGGTCCTGTCCGCGCAGCAGCTCGCGCTCGGCCGCCCGGTCGGGGTAACCCAGCGACAGGCGCATGTGGAAGCGGTCCAGCTGCGATTCGGGCAGGGCGTAGGTGCCCAGCTGGTCGTGCGGGTTCTGGGTGGCGATCACGAAGAACGGCTGGGGCAGCTTTTCCTCCATCGCTTCCAGCAGGGCGCTCTGTGTCTTGGGGCTGGCGCGGTTGATTTCGTCGGCCAGCAGCACCTGGGCAAACACCGGCCCCGGGTGAAACACAAAACCCTCGCGACCCCGTTCATAGATCGACACCCCGATGAGGTCGCTGGGCATCAGGTCAGCGGTGAACTGGACCCGAGAAAAATGCAGGCCGAAGCTGCGCGCCAGGGCGTGGGCCAGTGTGGTCTTGCCGACCCCGGGCACGTCCTCGATCAGCAGGTGCCCGCCGGCCAGCAGGCAGGCCACGCAGTCCGCCACCTGCGCCGACTTGCCCACAATGACCGTGTTAAGCTGGTCCAGCAGACGCTGGAGCTGTGTGTCTGTTTGCATCATTCCGCGAACCATACCGTAAAACCGCCATGAGCCTGGGCACCGGATATTTCACCCACAGGGATTGCTGGAAGCATGAAATGGGCAGGGGTCACCCGGAATGTCCGCAGCGGCTGGATGCCATCGAGGACCGGCTGCTGGCCAGCGGCCTGGACGTGGCCCTGCAGCGCCGCGAGGCGACACCGGCCTCCATGGCCGACCTGGAACTGGCGCATGGCCGCATGCACCTGGCGGCTTTGCGGGGGCTGGCCGACGGGCTGCGTGAAGAGATCGCGGCCGGCGGTCCGGCCCATGCCCAGATCGATCCCGACACCTCCATCAACGAGCACTCGTGGGACGCCATCCTCGTGGCAGCGGGCGCCGCCATCGACGCCACCGACGCGGTCATGGCCGGCGAACTGGAGAACGCCTTCTGCGCCGTCCGCCCGCCGGGGCACCACGCCACCCGCAACCAGGCCATGGGCTTCTGCTTCGTCAACAACGTGGCGGTGGCGGCCAGATACGCGCTCGAGCGCCATGGCCTCAAACGGGTGGCCGTGATCGATTTCGATGTCCACCACGGCAATGGCACCGAAGACATCGTCGCTGGCGACGAGCGCATCCTGATGTGCAGCTTCTACCAGCACCCGTTCTACCCGGCCTGGGATCATGCCGATGCACCCAACCTGGTCAACCTGCCGGTGCCCGCCTACACCCGCGGCATGGAGATCCGCGAGCTGGTGGACATGACGTGGCTGCCCCGGCTGGACGCCCACAGGCCGGAGATGCTTTTCATCAGCGCCGGCTTCGATGCGCACCGCGAGGACGAGATGGGCCAGCTCGGCCTGGTCGAGAACGACTACGCGTGGATCACCGAGCGGCTGGTCGAGGTGGCACGGCGGCATGCCCGCGGACGCATCGTCAGCTGCCTGGAGGGCGGTTACCACCTGGGTGCGCTGGCCCGCAGTGTCGAGGCCCACCTGCGGGTACTTGCTGGCGTCTGAGTGGCCTTCGGCTCGTGCGGTTGACCGACCCGGCCGGCCGCGCGCGCCGGGGAATGTCGGACAATCGAGCATCCCTTGCCCGCCGATCCCGACGCCATGAACCCATCCGAGCCCTCCGATCTCCTGCTGCATTCCTGCGATGCGCGCGGCGTGCACCGGCTCACCCTGAACGCGCCGCGCAGCTTCAATGTCCTCAGTGAAGACATGCTGGCCGCGATGCAGACGGCGCTCGATGCGGTTGCCGCCGATCCCCTGTCAAGGGCCGTTGTCATCGCTGCCGAGGGCCGAGCCTTCTGCGCCGGCCACGACCTCAAGCAGATGCGCGCCCATCCCGACATCGATTACTACCGGCGGCTGTTCGCGCGTTGCACGCGGGTCATGATGGCCATACGCCGGCTGGATGTGCCGGTGCTGGCGCGTGTGCAAGGGCTGGCCACGGCGGCCGGTTGCCAGCTGGTGGCCCAGTGTGATCTGGCGGTTGCCGTGCAAGAGGCCAGCTTCGGCGTCAACGGCATCGATGTCGGCCTGTTCTGCGCCACACCCGGTGTGGCGCTCTCGCGCAACATCCTGCCCAAGCAGGCCATGGAGATGCTGTTGACCGGCGACTTCATCTCGGCGCAGGAAGCCCGACAACGCGGGCTGGTCAACCGCGTGGTGGCGGCCGATGACCTGGATGCCGAGATCGAGCAGCTGCTGCAGCGGCTGCTGGGCAAACCCCGGGAAGCGCTGGCCATGGGCAAGCAGCTGTTCTACCGCCAGCTGGAAACCGGCATGGAGGCGGCCTACCAGCTGGCAGGCCACACCATGGCCTGCAACATGGTGCACGCGGTGGCCCAGGATGGCGTGCAGGCCTTTATCGAGAAACGTCCCCCAAACTGGAGGGAATGACCGCGACCTGCGCGCCCGGGCCAGGGGCAACCCAACGCCCGGCGCTGTCCGATTCATCTGTATCTGTTCATGAGCCAACCCAAACCCATTGATGATTTCGGCCTCTGGCTGAGCACTTTCCAGCAGCCTGGCGTGCTGGTGGAACTCGGTACCCTGCTGCTGTGCGTGCTGTTGGCCTGGGGCGTGTCGGCGCTGCTGCGTCGGGCGCTGGCCAGGTCGCAGTCGGGGTCCTCGGTGCTGTTCGGCGAGCGCCTGATCGACGGTGCCCTGTTCCCCGTCCTCCTGCTCGCGCTGGCCTATGTGGCGCGTACCCTGTTGCTTCAGTTTGTGCCGCTGGCGGTCTTCCGCGTGGCGATCCCGGTGCTTGTTTCGCTGGTGGTGATCCGCATCGGCGTGAAGGTGTTGCAGGTGGCATTCCCGGGAGCGGCATGGGTACGGCCGCTGGAGCGCAGCATTTCCTGGATGGCCTGGGGTGCCATGGTCCTTTGGGTGAGCGGCCTGCTGCCCGTGGTGCTGCACGAAATGGACCAGATCAGCTGGAAGCTGGGCAACGGACAGGTGTCCCTGCGCACGCTGCTCGAAGGCGTCATCACCGCCGGTGCGGTGCTCATCGTGGCGCTCTGGATTTCCTCGGCCATCGAGGCCCGCCTGCTGCGCTCGGTGACCGGCGGCGAGTTGTCGCTGCGCAAGGCGATCAGCAACGCCACGCGGGGGCTGCTGATGTTCGTCGGGCTGATGATGGCCCTCACGATGGTCGGCATCGATCTGACCGCGCTGTCGGTGCTCGGCGGTGCCATCGGTGTCGGCATCGGTTTCGGCCTGCAGAAACTGGCGGCCAACTATGTCAGCGGCTTTGTGATCCTGGCCGAGCGCAGCATGCGCATCGGCGACAACGTGCGGGTGGACAACTTCGACGGTCGAATCACCGACATCACGGCGCGCTACACGCTCATCCGCTCCCCTGTGGGTCGCGAATCCATCGTTCCCAACGAGATCATGATGACCAGCCGGGTCGAGAACCTGTCACTGGCCGACCCCAGGGTCTGGCTGTCCACGGTGGTGTCGGTGGCCTACGACAGCGATGTCGATCTGGTGCGCCGGCTGCTCATCGAAGCGGCCACTGCCCAGAGTCGGGTGCTCAAGGACCCGGCGCCGTCGGCTTCGCTGTCGGCATTCGGCGCCGACGGACTGGAGTTCACCGTTGGTTACTGGATCGCCGATCCGGAGAACGGCCAGCTGAACATCCGCTCGGAGATCAACATGGCCATCCTGCGGGCCCTGCGCGAACACGGTGTTGGCATACCGTATCCCCAGCGGGTGGTGCATGTGCAGGGGCCGCCACTCGCCTGAGAGCGGCGGCGCGTCGTCTCAGCGGCCCATGAGGCCCGGCAGCCACAGCGAGATGGCCGGCACGGCGATCAGGATGCCCAGGCGCACCACATCGGCCATCACGAAGGGCCAGATGCCGCGGTACAGGGTCGACAGCTTCACATCGGGCAGCAGGGAATTGAGCACGAACAGGTTCAGCCCGACCGGTGGCGAGATCATGCCGATCTCCACCACCGTGACGATCAGAATGCCGAACCAGATCGGGTCGTAGCCCAGGCCCACAATGACCGGGAAGAACACCGGAATGGTCAGCAGCACGATGGCCAGTTCCTCCATCACCATGCCCAGCAGCAGGTAGATGCCCATCATCATGACCACCACCATGATCGGGTTCGGGCTGAAATCCAGCACGAATGCCTTCAGGTCCGCCGGCATGGTGGTGAAGTTCATGAAACTGGTGAAGATCATCGCGCCGATCAGGATGGTGAACAGCATCGCCGTCGTGCGCGTGCTCTCCAGCAGGATGTCCAGCACCACACGCGGCGTCAGGGTGCCGCGCAGCAGCGCAAACATGAAGGCGCCCGCCGCGCCCACGCCAGCCCCTTCGGTGGCGGTGAAGACGCCGCCATAGATGCCGCCAATGACCAGCGCGAACAGCAGCGCCACACCCCAGATGCCTCGGATGGCCTTGAGCCTCTGGGGCCAGGTGAAGCGTTCGGCCGGCGGTCCCGCCTGCGGGTCGCGCCAGGTCACGAAGACCACCGCCAGGCACAGGCAGGTGATCGCCACGATGCCCGGGAGAATGCCGGCCACGAACAGCTTGCCGATGTCCGTCTCGGTGATGATGCCGTAGATCACCAGGATGGTGGAGGGCGGAATCAGGATGCCCAGCGTGCCGCCGGAGGCAATGGCCCCGGTGGCCAGCGTGGCCTTGTAGCCGTGGGCCATCATCTGCGGGTAGGCCACGCGGGACATGGTTGCCGCCGTGGCGATGGATGATCCGCAGATCGAACCGAAACCGCCGGACGCGATGATGCTGGCCATGGCCAGGCCACCGCGCCGATGGCCGACGAAGGCATTGGCCGCGTTGAACAGCTCCCGTGCCATGCCGGCGCGGGCCACGAAGTTGCCCATCAGCACGAACAACGGGATCACCGACAGCACGTAGTGAAAACCGGTCTCGAAGATGACCTGGCTGGTGCTGGCATAGGCGGCCGGCCAGCCGCGCATCAGGCCCAGACCGACGATGCCGGCGATCGACATCGCGACCGCCAGCGGCACGCGCAGGAAGGCCAGCAGAAAGACGCCGAGAAAACCCAGTGCGGCTTCGGTCATGACGCCTCCCCTCGGGCAGCAGGTGCCAGGTGGGCGCGCGGTGGCGGCGGTGACACGACAAAGACCAGGTGCACCAGCGCCGTCACCAGCAGCAATCCGGCCATCAGCCAGGCCACCGGCGACAGCGGCAGCTGCAGGTGGACCGTGATGTCGCCGTACTCGGCAAACCGCTCGGCCCGGTTGGTCATGAGCCAGGCCATCATGCCGAACGCGCCTGCACAGATCAGGTGCACGATGCGGGCCTGAATGCCCTTGAGCCAGTCCGGGATGAATCCGTCCATGGTGTCGAACACCACATGCTCCCCGCGCCAGGACACCATGGGCAGCGCGCCGAAGATGACGATCACCATCAGGATTTCGGTCATCTCCAGGCCGCCGGGCACCGAGTTGTTGAAGAACTTGCGCCCGCTCACATCGATCAGGGTGAGCCACATGATGGAGAAGAGGGCCATGGCGGCCATGAGGCCGGTGGACCAGTTGATCAGGCGTTCCAGGGTCTTGTGCATGGGTGGGTCTGCTGCAACAAAAAAGAAGGCCGGTCGGGCCAGCCCTTCAGGAGAACCCAGCAAGAGCCGCGCCAAAGCGGCCCCTGTCGGCTATCCGGGCTGTCCCGCCGGCCGGTATCGGTCAGGCGGACGTCACGTCGTGCGCGATCACTTCACCTTGGCGATCTCGGCGCGGAACTCGGCCAGCACACCCTTGGCGTTCTTCAGGCCCTTGCCTTCGGCAGCGGTGGCCCAGCGGTCCTCCAGCGCGGACTGCTTGGCCTTGACTTCGTTGATGAAAGCCTCGCTGGCCTGGATGCGTTGCACGCCCTGGGCCTTCTGCGCCCCATCGCGGGACGCGGCATCCACCCGGTCCCAGCCCTCGCCGAAGATGCGCGCCACGGTCTCGCCGGAGATCTTGTCGACCACCGCCTTGTCCTCGGCCGAGAGCGCGTTGTACTTGGCCGGGTTCATCATGAACACGAAGCTGGTGTTGTACAGACCACCGGGGAAGGTGGTGGCGTGCTTGATCATCGACAGCTTGAACGAGGCGATCGATTCATCCGGGAAGAAGGTCCCGTCCATCACGCCGGTGGACAGCAGTTCGAAGGACTCGGGCGCCGGTTTCAGGGTGGTGTTCCAGCCCATGGCCTTGGACAGCTCGTTGATGTTGCCGCCGCCGATCCGGAACTTCAGCGACGCCGCGTCGGCGGCCGAGGTCACCGGCTTCTTGCTGTTGAAGATGATGCCCGGGCCGTGGGTGAACACACCCAGCACCTTCACGCCGCGGTGCTCACCCAGCGGTGCGAAATGCTTGCTGTAGATGCGCTGGTAGGCCAGTGACGTGGCCAGCGCACTGTCACCCAGGAACGGAAACTCGGCCACCTGGGTGTTGATGAAGCGCCCGGGGGTGTAGCCGTCGACCGTGAACGAGATGTCCGCCAGGCCGTCGCGCACCGCATCGAAGGTGCCGGGCGCTGCCACCACGGCCTTCGGCAGGGCGTTGCACTTCATGCGGCCGTTGCTCTCCTTGGTCAGCAGGTCGCACCAGGCCGCCTGGGCCGTGGACAGGGTGTGGGTCGGTGGCACCCAGCTGGAGGTGTTGAACACCGTCTGGGCCGAAGCGACCCCGGTGGCCAGGACGGTGGTGGACAGGGCGGCTGCGACGGCAAGGCGGATTTTCATGGGTGTGTCTCCGTGGTGGATGGGGTGGTTATCTGGTTACAACTCATAATCAAACGACCATTCCCCACTATAGGTGATCACCCGGACCAGCGGTCTCCAGACTTACCCGAATTCGCCGACCGATCGGTTGGTTAATTGTCGCTGCAAAGACATTGAACCCGGTCGGGTTGGCAGGGCGGCCCGTCTGCCCCTATAATCATAAAAAAGCACGATCGTTCGTTTTTCGACGCCAACAGATTCGGACACCACGGTCATCGGAAATGCGGGGCCGGACCGGGCCCGGACATACAATGCGCGAGTTGACGTATACGTCAATTGCACACCGTTTCACAACCATCAGGAGCCAGTCAGCATGAAGGTCATCGTCCCCGTCAAACGTGTGGTGGACTACAACGTCAAGGTGCGCGTCAAGAGCGACGGTACTGGCGTGGACATCGCCAACGTCAAGATGAGCATGAACCCGTTCGACGAGATCGCCGTCGAAGAGGCCGTGCGCCTGAAGGAAAAGGGGGCGGCTTCCGAGGTGATCGCGGTCTCCTGCGGCGTGGCCCAGTGCCAGGAGACCCTGCGCACCGCGATGGCCATCGGTGCCGACCGCGCCATCCTGGTCGAGACCGATGTGGAGCTGCAACCGCTGGCGGTGGCCAAGCTGCTCAAGGCCCTGGTGGACAAGGAGCAGCCGGGCCTGATCATCCTGGGCAAGCAGGCCATTGACGACGACGCCAACCAGACCGGCCAGATGCTCGCCGCGCTGGCCGATCTGCCGCAGGCCACCTTCGCCAGCAAGGTTGAGGTGGCCGGCGACAAGGCCAGGGTCACCCGCGAAATCGACGGCGGCCTGGAAACCCTGGAGGTGAGCCTGCCGGCGGTCGTCACCACCGACCTGCGCCTGAACGAGCCGCGCTACGTGACGCTGCCCAACATCATGAAGGCCAAGAAGAAACCGCTGGAGACCGTCAAGCCGTCCGACCTGGGTGTCGATGTGACGCCGCGCCTGAAGACGCTCAAGGTCGCCGAGCCGGCCAAGCGCGGGGCCGGTGTGAAGGTGCCCGATGTCGCGGCGCTGGTCGACAAGCTGAAGAACGAAGCCAAAGTGATCTGAGGAAGAAACACCATGACCGCACTCGTCATTGCCGAACACGACAACGCCTCCGTCAAGGGCGCGACCCTCAACACCGTCACCGCCGCCGCCCAGTGTGGTGGTGAGGTGCACGTCCTCGTGGCCGGCCACAACGCCGCCGCGGCCGCTGCCGCTGCCGCCCAGATCGCCGGTGTCAGCAAGGTCATCCACGCCGACGGCGAAGGCTTCGCCCACGGCCTGGCCGAAAACGTGGCCGCCCAGGTGCTGGCCATCGCTGGCAACTACAGCCACATCCTGTTCCCCGCCACCGCCGGTGGCAAGAACGTGGCCCCGCGCGTGGCCGCCAGGCTCGACGTCGCGCAGATCAGCGACATCACCAAGGTGATCAGCCAGGACACCTTCGAGCGCCCGATCTACGCCGGCAACGCCATCGCCACCGTGCAGAGCCAGGATGCCACCAAGGTGATCACCGTGCGCACGACCGGCTTCGACGCCGCCGGGCAGGGTGGCTCCGCCGCTGTGGAAACCGTGGCCGCTGCAGCGGGCAACGGCAAGAGCGCCTACGTCGGCAGCGAGATCGCCAAGAGCGACCGCCCCGAGCTGACGGCGGCCAAGGTCATCGTCAGCGGTGGCCGCGCGCTGGGCAGCAGCGAGAAGTTCAACGAGGTCATGACCCCGCTGGCCGACAAGCTGGGCGCGGCGATCGGCGCCAGCCGTGCGGCCGTGGACGCCGGCTACGCCCCGAACGACCTGCAGGTGGGCCAGACCGG
>JALOSN010000027.1 GCA_025458415.1 Hydrogenophaga sp. | reverse complement strand
CCTGCCCCCGGGCAGGGCGACTGGATCGACAGCGACGAACTGCTCCAGCACGTGTTGCAGGAGGCCCGGGGCTTGTCCCACACCATCGCCGAGCCCGCCCATGTCATTGAAGCTGAAACGGGTCGTGCGTTTTGGGTCTCCGGCGCCAAAACCGAACTGCTCAGCGCCATGTCCAATCTGCTCAGCAATGCTGTCCGCTACACACCGGGAGGGGGTCAGATTCGCGCTGGCTGGCGGGTGCATGCCGATGGGAGTGGCGAGTTCTTTGTCACCGATTCTGGCCCGGGCATTGCCGCCGAACACCTTCCCCGTCTGACCGAGCGGTTCTACCGGGTCGACCGCAGCCGCTCACGGGAGACCGGCGGCACCGGCCTGGGCCTGGCCATCGTCAAGCACGTGGCCCAGCGTCATGGTGGGCGTGTGGATGTGCAGAGCGAGATCGGGCGCGGCTCCACCTTCTCGATCAGTCTGCCGGCTTCGCGCGTACGCCGTCAGGTGGCCTGAGCCACCCGTGTCTCACCCGCCGACCCGCAGGTACAACAGAACGGTTTCCCTGCGATCGTCATTGAGTCGCCGCACGGTGGCCTTGAAAGCCCATTGCGTGAGCTCCACCCGTTGGTCCAGGCTGGGCTGCCGGTCCGGATCAACCAGCAGGCTGCGGCACCGAGGGGCCGCCTCACTGCCAATGCGGTGAACTTCCAGGCGACCGTGATGCTGCAAGGCCGCGATCTGAGCCTGAGACAGTCCGTCGACCAACACACATGCGTCCGTTGGCAACAGGCTGGCCACGCGGCGCGACATCGGGCCATAGCTGCGTCCGAAGTCCAGCAGGGGCAGCCAGAGCGTCATCAGCAACAGCCAGCAGAGGGTGGCGCCGCTGGCCGGGAGCACCAGGCTTTTCCAGATGGCCTGCGGATGGCGGCCGACCCTCCAGGCCACCAGTCCCAGCCACGCCAGGGTGGCCAGCAGGGCCAACAGGAACAGACCAAGGGAGAACTCCGGCGTGAAACCAGGGGCCAGCTTGGCCACGTTGGCGGCGGGCTTGGCCGGTACACCGGTCTGCATGGCCACCCAGATGACCCAGATCACCAGGGCACAGAAACTGAAAAACAGCAGTGTGAACCAATCGATCAGCGCCGCCGCGCTGCGCCTGAGGGTGGGCAGGGCAAAGGCCGCGAGTACGGCAAAAGCGGGCAGGGCCACCAGCAGTGCCCGGTCGCTGCGCTCATCCATCGCGCTGTGCACCAGCCCGACCAGCACGGCCCACAGTGGCAAGGCCAGGTGAAGGCTGCCGAGTTGCCTGCGCCAGCGCCACAAGGTCCACAAGGCCAGCGGCCATGCGGGCCAGCTGAACCAGACCAGCATGCGACCATAGCCGGCCCATGTGGCGAAGCTGCCATTGGCAACCGGCGAATCAGGCTCGCCTCCCGGCAGACCTGAAGGGTTGGCCAGCCAGCCCTGTTGCAGGCCCAGCGCGGCCAGCACCACCAAAAGGACGAACAGGGACAACAGGGCAGCGCGGCGGTGCGATCCACCCTGCCTGACACCTCGGTCGACGCTGTCATCTTGCCCTTCGGTCCTGAAGAGGATCACGATCCAGCCGCCCAGCAGCCACACCGCGGGCCACCCCATGCCACTGAGCAGCAAGGCCAGCAGGGCCAGTGCGGCGGTGAACACGGAAGCCCAGGGAGATCCGCCACGGCCCAGCCGGGCCATGGCCATCAGCATGAAGGAAGCGAACGCCAGGCGGGCAAGCTCGGGCGTGGTTTCGTGGGCCAGGCGCGCCAGGCCCAGGCTGGCAATGAGGGCCAGGAGGCCGGCGTCGGCCATGGCACGGGCGTAGTCCCTGGGGCTGGCTTCACCACCAAAAGCGAAGGCCACCGGCTGGGCGGCCGGCTGGCGCGCCAGGTGGTAGACAGCGTACCAGGTGCAGGCGAGCGTGAACGCAAGCAGCAGGATGAAGGGCAGGCGAGAAGCGGTCTCCGGGTCCAGAAAGGGCAGGGCCATCATGGCCAGGGCACCCAGCCAGTAGGGGAGCAAGCCGGGCTCCGCGGGCGGCAGGCCCAGCAACCGGGGCTCCGACCAGTCGGCCAGGCCGAGCGCCAGTTCGCGCATCACACCAAAGGCCGACAGGTCCTCGATTTTCCAAGGCTCGCGACCCAGAAAGCCGGGCAGAACGTACGCCAGACAGAAGACCAGAAGCGCCAGACGGGGCAGCGGACGGACAGCCGACTGCGTGACGATGGCGGGCGTGGGGCTGTTCACTGCGGGAGGTGTTGGACGGGTACTTCAGGCATCTGGGGGCGGTCCGATCGAACCGACACGCGCAAAGTATCGCCGGAGTGTACGGGCAGGAGGCAGATGTACCGATTTCGCCAGGACAGGCTACCTGTCCGCGGGCGGCCTGAACCTGAAAAAAAAAGCAGCCACAGCGGCTGCTTTCCTGGCAGGTCGCCGGCCCGCTGGGCAGGCGACCGGCAGCCGGTTACTTGGCTGCCTTGGCGTAGCGGTTGCGGAACTTCTCGACGCGGCCACCCATGTTGTCGACACTTTTCTGGGTGCCGGTGTAGAAGGGGTGCGATTCGCTCGAGGTGTCCAGCTTGAACAGCGGCAGTTCACGGCCGTCGTCCATCTTGACCATCTCCTTGGTGTTCACGCAAGAGCGGGTCACGAACTTGAAGTTGTTGGACAGGTCCACGAAGCACACTTCGCGGTAGTTGGGGTGAATGCCTTCTTTCATGGCGCTTCCTCGGGGTTCAGGTGCGACAGCCGCAGCAAATCCGTCTTTGGGATGCCTTGCTGTACTTGCCGCAAGTTACAAAGCTCTCAATTATAAGGCCTTCCGGAGTTCGTGGACAGCCCCCTGGTGTCCTTCGGCCACTCAGCCTGCGCCGGCCAGCGATTCGAGCAGCTCGGTCTCGATTTCGATCTGCCGCTTGTTGACCTGGAGTGACGGGCCACTGATCAGAAAAGTGTCTTCGACCCGCTCACCCAAGGTGGTGATCTTGGCCAGTTGCACGCTGATCTGATGGCGCGCCAGAACACGGGAGATCCCGTACAGCAGTCCCGAACGGTCGCTGGCCGAGACACTGAGCAACCAGCGTTGTGCCTTTTCATCGGGACGCAGGTCCACGCGCGGCGTGACCGGAAAGCTCTTGACGCGGCGCGACAGGCGCCCCCGGCTGGGCGGTGGCAGGGCGCCGCGGGCATCGATGGTCTGGGCCAGGTTGCGCTCGACCATGGCAATCAGCTCGCGGTAATGGTCAGCCAGGCTGGGTGCCACCACCTGGAAGGTGTCGAGCGCATGCCCGTCGCGGGTGGTGTGGATGCGGGCATCCAGGATGCTGAAGTCCGATGTGTCGAAGTAGCCGCAGATACGCGCAAACAGGTCACTTTGGTCAGGCGCATAGACCAGCACCTGCAGTCCCTCTCCCTCTGGTGACAGGCGAGCGCGTACGATGGCCCGGTCGTCGGCACCGGGCGTGGTCGCCTCGGCTGGCGCAGCCGCGCGCCCTTGCTGGGCCAGTTGACGGGTCAGAACGCGGGTGTGCCATGCGATGTCATCGGCCTGGTGGCGCATGAAATAGCTGACATCCAGGGTGTCCCACAGTGCCTTGTGGACCATGTGGGGCAGGGCATGCAAGGCGAGAATGGCCAGCGCCTCGCGCTTGCGGCCCTCGACCACCGCACCGGGGTCTGGCGCACGCCCACCAAGGACGCGCGAGGTGTATCGGTACAGGTCTTCCAGCAGCTTGCCCTTCCAGGCATTCCAGACTTTGGGACTGGTGCCACGGATGTCGGCCACGGTCAGCAGGTAGAGCGCCGTCAGGTAGCGCTCGCTGCCCACTCGCCTCGCAAACGCGGCAATCACGTCCGGGTCGCTCAGGTCTTCCTTCTGGGCCATGCGGCTCATGGTGAGGTGTTCGGCCACCAGAAAAGCGATCAGCCGCGTGTCGTCCCGCGGGATGCCGTGCTGCCTGCAGAACGTGCGAACATCGTGTGCGCCCAGGTCGGAATGGTCACCTCCGCGACCCTTGGCAATATCGTGAAAGATCGCGGCGATGTACAGGATCCACGGCTTGTCCCAGCCAGCGGCCAGCTGGGAGCAGAACGGGTACTCGTGGGAATGGTCGGCAATGAAGAAGCGCCGGACGTTGCGCAACACCATCAGGATGTGCTGGTCCACCGTGTAGACGTGGAACAGGTCGTGCTGCATCTGCCCGACGATGTTGCGGAACACCCAGAGGTAGCGCCCGAGCACCGAGGTCTGGTTCATCAGGCGCATGGCATGGGTGATGCCTTCGGGTTCCTGCAGGATGCGCAGAAAGGTCTGCCGGTTGACCGGGTCGCGCCGGAAGGCCGCATTCATCACCGGGCGGGCGTTGTACAGCGCGCGCAGCGTGCGCGCTGACAGCCCCTTGATGCCTACGGTGGTCTGATAGACCAGAAAGGTCTCCAGGATGGCGTGAGGCTGCTGGATGTAGAGGTGGTCGCTCGCCACCTCCAGCATGCCGGCCTTGTCGAAGAAGCGTTCGTTGATCGGGCGCAGCAGGTCGCCGGCGCTGGCTTCGTCCTGCTTGAGCCGCTCCTCAATGTTCAGCAGCAGAATCTGGTTGAGCTGTGCGACGGCCTTGGCAGCCCAGTAGTAGCGCTTCATCAGCGCCTCGCTGGCGCGGCGCAACTGGGTCGAGCGGCGCGCGCCGGGGACCGGGGGTTCCGGCATCTGCGTGCGATAACCGAACGACTCCGCCACCGTGTTCTGCAGGTCGAACACCAGCCTGTCCTCCCGACGGTTGGCCAGCAGGTGCAGGCGGGCTCTGATCAGGGTGAGCAGGGCCTCGTTGGCCTTGATTTGCCGTGCTTCCAGCGGAGTGGCCAGGCCGCGCCGCGCCAGCTCGTCCCAGCTGCGCCCGAAGCCAGCGGCCTTGGACACCCAGAGAATCACCTGCAGGTCGCGAAGGCCGCCCGGTGACTCCTTGCAATTGGGTTCCAGGGCATACGGAGTGTTCTCGAACTTGTGGTGCCGCTGGCGCATCTCCAGCATCTTCGCCACAAAGAAGGCCTTGGGGTCCATGGCATCACCCAGGGCCTGGACGAGGCGCCGGAACGCAGGACGGTGGCCGCAGATCAGCCTGGACTCCAGCAGCGATGTCTGCACGGTCACATCGCGGCGGGCCTCCTCGACGCAGTCGGCGACTGTGCGTACGCTGGAGCCGATTTCCAGACCCAGGTCCCAGCAGGCGCCGATGAATGACTCCAGGCGGCCCTTGAGGGTTTCGTCGTGGTCCGGGAGCGCCCCATCCGGCAGCAACACCAGCACGTCGACGTCGGAGTGCGGGAACAGTTCGCCGCGCCCGTACCCGCCAACGGCCACCAGCGAAAAACCAGCTCCCAGTGACGCCCGCTGCCACAGCTCTGTCAGCGTTCGGTCCGTCAGTCGGGCCAGCTGGCGCAGCGAACTTGAAATGCCTCGTGTCGTGGAGCCCTGCACTCCCAGCCGGGCGAACAGGGCCGTCTTGCCTTCGCGATACTGCTGCCTCAGCGCGTGGAGGTCACCCAGGGACATGCCTGACAGGAGGAGATGAAGATCGGATGGCTCAGGCCGCCACCGGAATGGCGGAGACCCCGACGAAGGGGGGCGGTGCGAGGCTGCCTGCGGAAAGGGTGAGCACCTCGTAACCGGTCGGTGTCACCAGCACGGTGTGTTCCCACTGGGCAGACAGTGAACGGTCACGGGTGACGATGGTCCAGCCGTCGCCCATTTCCTTGATGTCGCGCTTGCCCGCATTGATCATGGGCTCGATCGTGAAGATCATGCCCGGCTTGAGCTCTTCCATGGTGCCGGGGCGTCCGTAATGAAGGACCTGGGGCTCCTCATGAAACCGCTGTCCGATGCCATGCCCGCAAAACTCGCGCACCACGGTGTAGCCGTTCGCCTCGGCAAATGTCTGGATCGCATGTCCGATATCACCCAGACGGGCACCAGGTCGGACCATCTCGATGCCCTTCCACATGGCCTCGTAGGTGACCTGGCACAGGCGCCGTGCCGCCACGCTGCAGGCCGACTCGCCACCGATGAGGAACATGCGGCTGTTGTCGCCATACCAGCCATCCTTGATGACGGTGACGTCGACATTGAGGATGTCTCCCTTTTTCAGCACCTTGTCCCCGGGAATGCCGTGGCACACCACGTGGTTCAGCGAGGTGCACAGGTGGCCGGGAAAGGGTGGGTAGCCGTTGGGCTGATACCCGATGGTGGCCGACACCGTACCCTGCTGCTTCATGTAGTCGGCCGCCAGCCGGTCTATCTCGCCGGTGGTGATGCCCGGCCGGATCAGCGGGGTCAGGTAATCCAACACTTCGGACGCCAGGCGGCAGGCCAACCGCATGGCCGCGATACCGGCCTCATCTTTGTAGGTGATGCTCATGGGGCGGATTATCCCATCGGGTGCCGAACCGCGCATCATTGCCGTTGTTCGACCCCCATCGGTCCAGGCCCGCAGAAGCTGCCGGCTAAAATTGCGGGTTTCCACCGACCTTTGCCGGTCTTCCTGCCCAAGGCCACCCGACGTGACCCTGCACCTGCGCTTTTTCGATGGCGGCAACGCCGTCAGCGACTTCAAAGTCCAGCAACTTCTGTCCCGCCTGCAGGCGGTTTCCGACAAGATCACGGGCCTTTCGGCCCGTTTCGTGCATCTGGCGTCCTTCAGTGCTGCGCCGGATGCGGACACCGTGGAGCGCCTGGGCCAGTTGCTGAACTACGGTGATCCGGTCTCCGAGGCTTTCGTTTCGGCTGAAGCGGCCGGCGCCCCGGCGCTGTACGTGCTGCCCCGCCTGGGCACCGTCTCACCCTGGGCCTCCAAGGCCACCGATATCGCACACAACTGCGGCCTGACCCTGCACCGTGTCGAGCGCATGGTCGAGTTCCGCATCGGTCTCAGGAGTGGATTGCTGGGAAAGGCCAGTCTGTCAGAGGCGCAATTGCGCTCTGTGGCCGATCGGCTGCATGACCGCATGACCGAATCGGTGACCACCGATCGCACCCAGGCCGAAGCATTGTTCACCGAGCTGCATCCGGTGCCCATGGAGCATGTGGACGTGCTGGGTGGCGGCCGTGCTGCCCTGGAAAGGGCCAACACCGACTGGGGCCTGGCCCTGGCCGACGACGAGATCGACTACCTGGTCAACGCGTTCAAGGGCCTGAACCGCAATCCGACCGACGTCGAGCTGATGATGTTTGCGCAGGCGAACAGCGAACACTGTCGCCACAAGATCTTCAACGCGCAGTTCACCATTGACGGCCTGGCGCAGGACAAGAGCCTGTTCGGCATGATCCGCCACACGCACCAGACGAGCCCGCAGCACACCATCGTCGCGTACTCGGACAATGCCTCCATCATGGAGGGTCACCGGCTGGAGCGCTTTGTGGCCCGTGTGGACCGCGCGGATGCCTCCCCCGCCTACCGGGCCGAAGCCGCCACCCACCATATCCTGATGAAGGTGGAGACCCACAACCACCCGACCGCGATTTCCCCGTTCCCCGGTGCCTCCACCGGCGCGGGTGGCGAGATCCGCGACGAAGGAGCGACCGGCCGCGGCTCCAAGCCCAAGGCGGGCCTGACCGGCTTCACCGTCTCCAAGCTCTGGGGCGGTTTGAGCGACCAGCCGGGCGGCAAACCCGATCACATCGCCAGCCCGCTGCAGATCATGACCGAAGGCCCGCTGGGCGGCGCCGCGTTCAACAACGAGTTCGGCCGTCCGAACCTGCTGGGCTACTTCCGCGAATACGAGCAGGACGTGGGGGGCGTGACCCGCGGTTACCACAAGCCCATCATGATCGCGGGCGGTCTGGGCCAGATCGACGCGACGCAGACCAAGAAGATCGATTTCCCGGCCGGCACGCTGCTGATCCAGCTCGGCGGCCCGGGCATGAAGATCGGCATGGGCGGCGGCGCCGCCAGCTCCATGGCCACCGGTACCAACGCCGCCTCGCTGGACTTCGACAGCGTGCAGCGCGGCAACCCCGAGATCGAGCGCCGGGCGCAGGAGGTCATCAACCACTGCTGGGCGCAGGGTGAGAAGAATCCGGTGCTGTTCATCCACGACGTGGGCGCGGGCGGCCTGTCCAACGCCTTCCCCGAACTGGTGAACGACGCCGGCCGCGGCGCGCGCTTCGACCTGCGGGCCGTGCCGCTGGAGGAGAGCGGCCTCGCGCCCAAGGAAATCTGGTGCAACGAGAGCCAGGAGCGCTACGTGCTGGCCATCGCGCCCGAGTCGCTGGAACAGTTCAGGGCCTTCTGTGAGCGCGAGCGTTGCCCGTTTGCCGTTGTCGGCGTGGCCACCGAAGAGCGGCACCTCTTCGTGGGCAACGAAGACGCCGTGCGCCGCGCCGGGCCGCCCCAAGCAAGCACAGCCCCCTCGGGGGGCAGCGAACCACACGAAGTGGGGAGCGTGGGG
>JALOSN010000449.1 GCA_025458415.1 Hydrogenophaga sp. | reverse complement strand
ACGGAAGACAAGGCGCCGCCGTAGCGGCCGAAGGGGGTGCGGATGGCGTCGCAGATAAGCGCCTGTGGCATGGATGTCTCCTGAGAAAAAACATGCAGGATAATGCATCTATGTTCAATCCGTCACAGGCCGATGTCCGGCGCTTCTTCTGTTCCGTGCACGCCAAGCAACAGGCCGGTGCGGCCATGGAGGCCATCGAGGTGCTGGCCGGACACTGGATCGCCGAGCATCCGGAGTACCACACCACCCTGTCCGACCTGGACGGCGCCCTGGCGCAGATGGGACAGCCCGGCGACACCCGGGACAACCCGTTCCTGCACCTGTCCATGCACCTGTCCATCAGCGAACAGTGCAGCATCGACCAGCCGCCGGGCATCCGCCAGGCGGTCGAGCTGCTGACCGCGCGCCGGGGCGATCTGCACGCCGCACACCACGAGGTGATGGAGTGCCTGGGCCGCATGGTCTGGGAAAGCCAGCGCGGCGGCAGACCGCCCGACGGGCAGGCCTACATCGAACAGGTGCGCCAGCGGGCCACCAAGGACTGAAACAAAAAAGCCGCCCGAAGAGCGGCCTTTCTGTTTTGAGCCGAAGCCCTGTGCTTCAGCGGAAGGACGACTGCGGCACCACCCTCAACTCGCCTTCGACCGAAGCGAGGTACTTGGCGATGGCGCGCATTTCGGCCGGTTTGAACTGCTTGGAGATACCGGCCATGATGGGATTGGCACGACCCACCACGTTGTTGCCTTCAACCGTGTAGGCCTTGAGGGCGACAAACAGATAGTCGGCGTGCTGACCGCCGAGCTTGGGATAGCTCGGGTCGATGGGCTTGCTGAAGTTGGCACCGTGACAGGACACGCAGGCACCCTTTTCGATCAGGGCGGCCACCGCCGGGCTGGGCGCCCTGGGGGTTTCGGGCGCGGGCTTGCCCAGGTGTGATGCGTAGAAAGCGGCGAGGTCCGCCATGTCCTGATCGGACAGCGACGCTGCAATGCCGCGCATGGACGGGTGCTTGCGATCGCCCTTCTTGTAGGCCACCAGGGAGGCGACGATGTACTTGTCGGACTGGCCCGAAATCTTGGGCACCTTGTGGATCTCGGGGAAGCTGTTCTGGTAGCCCGGGATGCCGTGGCATCCGATGCACATTTCAGCCTTTTTCTGGCCTGCTTCAATGCTCCCTGTCACACCTTGGGCCTGAGCGGACCATGCGGCCGCAGAGAGGGTCGCAGCGGCGACAACGGTTCGGGCGATCGTGGGCAACAGATGATTCATTTTGCAAGCACAATGGGATGGAGAATTGATAAAAATCAACGGGTGATTATATAGACTCGATCATCACCCACTGCTTATTGAATTCCCTGACCTGTCCGCCCTCCGCTCGACGAACCGCATCTGTGACAGGGCACAAACCATGCCGCCTGTCCGCACCCAAACCATGAAATTCCAAGGCTCCGAGACCTACGTCGCCACACCCGACCTGATGCTGGCCGTCAACGCCGCCATCACGCTCAAGCGCCCACTGCTCGTCAAGGGCGAACCCGGCACCGGCAAGACCATGCTGGCCGAAGAAGTGGCCCAGGCGCTGGACATGCCGCTGCTGCAGTGGCACATCAAAAGCACCACCAAGGCGCAACAGGGCCTGTACGAATACGACGCGGTGAACCGCCTGCGCGACAGCCAGCTCAACACCGCCGACAGCGCCGAGCGCGTGCAGGACATCCGCAACTACATCGTGCAAGGCGTGTTGTGGCAGGCCTTCACCGCCGACCGCCCGGTGGCCCTGCTGATCGATGAGATCGACAAGGCCGACATCGAATTCCCGAACGACCTGCTGCGCGAAATCGACCGCATGGAGTTCTATTGCTACGAAACGCGCGAGCTCATCAAGGCCAAACACCGGCCGCTGGTGTTCATCACCTCCAACAATGAAAAGGAACTGCCCGACGCCTTCCCGACGTGCGTGGCCTGCCGGGTCTCAAAAAGAAGCCCTCCACCAGCGAACTCATCGACTGGCTCAAACTGCTGATGGCCGAAGACATCCCGCTCGAAGCCCTGCAAAGCGCCGACAGCAAGGTCGCCGTGCCGCCGCTGGTGGGCGCGCTGCTCAAGAACGAGCAGGACACGACCCTGTTCGAGAAGCTGGTGTTCATGAACCAGCGGAACCGGTAAGCGGCACATGCTGATCGACTTCTTCTACACCCTGCGAGCCGCCAAGCTGCCGGTCTCGGTCAAGGAATACCTGACCTTGCTGGAGGCGCTGAAGCAGGACGTGGTCGGGCCGGCCAACCCCGACGCCTGCACCATGGACGACTTCTACTTCCTCAGCCGCACCGCGCTGGTGAAGGACGAGAAGCACTACGACAAGTTCGACCGCGCCTTTGCCGCCTATTTCAAAGGCGTGGAGATGATCGCGGATTTCACCAAGCCGATCCCAGCCGACTGGCTGCGCCAGGAGATGGAGCGCATCCTCTCGGCCGAGCAGATCGCCAACGCGCCCAAGATGGACTGGGACGAGCTGATGGAGACGCTGAAG
>JALOSN010000448.1 GCA_025458415.1 Hydrogenophaga sp. | reverse complement strand
TTTCAGATCATCGCGCACCGCCACGACCAGGCGGTGGCATCCGAACGCATCAACGGCCTGCTGCCGGCCTTCGAAGGCTGGCTCGACCCCCGCCAGATCGGCCGCGTCTGATCGACGGGAAAGTGCGCCCCCGACACGCAGACCCGAACAGGTCAGGCGTAGTGGCGGGCCAGCGACTCGGCCACGCACACCGGCTTGTCGCCGCCTTCCCGCTCGACCAGCACCTGCCAGGTCAGCTGCACGCCATCACCATCGACCGGCTCACTGGACAGCAACGTCAGCCGCGCGCGCACACGGCTGCCCACCGGCACCGGTGACGGAAAACGAACCTTGTTGAGGCCGTAGTTGATGCCCATGCGTACCGGCGGGAAGCCCATGGCCAGGTCAAAGAAGCGAGGCAGCAGCGACAGGGTCAGAAAACCATGGGCGATCGTGGCGCCGAACGGCCCGTGCCGGGCGGCGAACTGGTCGACCTGCGCCTGGGTGATGGTGATCCAGTCGCTGACAGCCACTTCCTGGCCGATGCAGGCCGTCAGCTCGGCCATGGTTTCAAATCGTTTCATGGCGCCACCTTAGCAGGGGCGACAGGCTCCCCGTGTCGGCGCTGCGACAGCCTTCGTATGCTCAATGGTCCAGCCAGTCGCAGATCGGCTGCCATTGCTGCAGATCTTTTTCGACCCGGCTGGGGGCGACATCGAACAGGGTCAGTCCGCGGGCAGCCAGATGGATGTAGTTCTGCGTGTCGCGCAGGTAGGTCAGCACCGGCAATCCCAGGCCCGAAACGAACTCGCGCAGCTTGTCGGCGGCGATGGTGCGGGGGTCGACCCGCATGCCGATGATGCCGATGTCCAGCTGGGACGAGCGCTTGAGCTCGGCCACCTCGTCAAGGAAGGCTCGCGTCGCATAGATGTCGAAGATGCTGGGCTGCAACGGCACCAGCACCTTGTCGGCCAGGCGCATCACGTCCTTGAAACGCCAGCCATGCAGTCCGGCGGGTGTATCGAGCACCACATGCGAGACATCGCGGGGCGGGCGGGCAATCAGGTCGTGCGAGATGTCCCAGGTGTGTATCGGTCTCGCTTCGGATGGCCGCAGGCGCAACCACAGGCGAGACGACTGCTGGCGGTCGGCATCACCCAGCATGACGCTGTGGCCCCGGCTGGCAAAGTAGCCGGCCACATTGGTCGACAACGTGGACTTGCCCACGCCACCCTTCGGATTGGCAACCAGCACCACAGGCATACAGACCTCCTCAGATCGGACCGACAGCCGCCATGGTAGCGCGTGCCGCAGCCACGCCCTTCACCAGGCGTCCCAAAGGAGCTTGACACCGGTCAGGAACATGCCGGAGTAGACCAGCCGGTAGAACAGCTGCGGCTGGATCCGGTGCGCGATGCGGACCCCGACCCAGACGCCCAGGGGTGCGAAGGGCAGCAAAGCCAGCGAGGTGCTCATGTTGCGCCAGTCGAGCAGGCCCAGCCAGGCGTAGGGCACCCACTTGCTCAGATTGACCACAAAGAAGAAGAAGGCCATGGTGCCGGTGAAGACCAGCGGCGACAGCCGCATCGGTATCACGTAGGCGTTGATCGGGGGTCCGCCGGCGTGGGCGATGAAGCTGGTGAAGCCGGAGGTGGCCGTGAGCATGAATCCGACCCACCGTGGCGGAGGGGGACTGTCGGTCCGCGGCGGAAACAGCAGCCGCTGCGCCAGAAACAGAAGGGTGAAGCCGCCGACGATACCCGCCACCAGCCTGGCATCGAGCACGCGAAACAGCAGCGTGCCGATGACGATGCCCAGCAGGCCGGGCGAAGCGCAGCAGCCGCCAGTCCACATGGCGGCGGAAGGCGGCCATGCCCATCAGGTCCATCACCAGCAGGATGGGCATCAGGATGGCCGCTGCCTGCGGCACTGTGACCGCCAGTGCCATCATAGGCACGGCCAGCGAACCGAAGCCCGATCCGAATCCGCTCTTGCTCATGCCCAGCAGCAGCACGGCCGGGATGGCCACCGCGTAGAAGGCAGAATCGGTGATCAGGGGCAGCGAGGTCATGGACAATGGTCGGATGCCGAACGTTCAAGTCTGGGGTGAGACCCTGCGCCTGCTGGTGGAGATCGCGGCCACGGCCGCCTTTGCGTTGTCGGGCATTCTGGAGGGCGCACGCAAGCGGCTGGACGCGGTGGGCGTGTGCGTGGTGGGATTCCTGGCGGCGTTCGGGGGCGGCACGCTGCGCGACCTGCTGCTGGACCAGCGCCCCTTCTTCTGGGTCAGGCATGTCGAGCTGCTGTGGGGCGTGCTGGGTTTGTGTGTGCTGGCCATGTTCTTCTTGCGCAGCAGGCATTTTGCACCGACCGAGAAAGCCATCCAGTGGCCTGACGCGCTGGGCCTGGGCCTGTTTGCGGCCACCGGGGTGCACCAGTCGCTGATGCTGGGACTGCCCGCACTGGTTGCGGTGCTGATGGGCCTGATCACCGGCGTGTTCGGCGGCGTGCTGCGCGATGTGGTCTGCAATGAGATCCCCACCGCGTTCCATGACCACCGCCCCTACGCCCTCTGCGCCTTTTTCGGCGGCTGGGTCTATGTGGGTCTGTGGCTGCTGGGCGCACCCGGCTGGGTGGCCCTGGTGGCCTGCGTCGGCGTCACCGCCGGCTTGCGGGGGCTGGCGCTGTGGCGCAACTGGCAGTTGCCTTCCTGGAAGACATAGGACCCCGCGTTCCTCCGGGAAAAGCGGTCACCGTCGTTTCGTCACACACGCTCGATCACCAGAGCAATCCCCTGCCCGACACCGATGCACATGGTGCACAGGGCATAACGCCCGCCGGTGGCGTGCAGGCGGTTGACCGCCGTGGTGACGAGGCGCGCGCCGCTGGCGCCCAGCGGGTGACCCAGGGCGATGGCGCCGCCCCAGGCGTTGACGCGCTCGTCGTCGTCCCGCAGGCCCAGCATGCGCAGCACAGCCAGACCCTGGGCAGCGAAGGCCTCGTTCAGCTCGATCACGTCCATCTGCTCCAGCTTCAGGCCGGTGAGCGCCAGCACCTTCTCGGTGGCCGGCGCCGGGCCGATGCCCATCACGCGCGGTGGGACACCGGCGGTGGCCATGCCGACAATGCGGGCCTTGGGCGTCAGGCCTTGCCTGGCGGCCGTGGCCTCGTCGGCCAGCAGCAGCGCGCAGGCACCGTCGTTCACGCCGCTGGCGTTGCCCGCCGTCACCGAGCCGTCCGGGCGGACCACCCCCTTGAGCCTGGCCAGCGCCTCCAGGCTGGTCTCTCTCGGGTGCTCGTCGGTGTCGACGATGACCGGATCCCCCTTCTTCTGGGGGATGGTGACCGGACAGATCTCGCGCGCCAGATGCCCCGCCTTGATGGCGGCCACCGCCTTGAGCTGGCTGGCCATGGCCATGCGGTCCTGGGCCTCGCGCTCGATCCTGAAATCCACAGCCACGTTCTCGGCCGTCTCCGGCATGGAATCCACGCCGTACTTCTCTTTCATCAGCTTGTTGATGAAGCGCCAGCCGATGGTGGTGTCGTAGACCGCGTTGGCACGGGAGAAAGCGCTCTCGGCCTTGGGCATGACAAAGGGCGCGCGGCTCATGCTCTCGACTCCACCGGCGATCATCAGCGTGGCCTCACCGGCCTTGATGGCGCGCGCCGCCGTGCCCACGGCGTCCAGTCCCGAGCCGCACAGGCGGTTGATGGTGGCGCCGGGCACCTGGTGCGGCAGGCCGGCCAGCAGGCTGCTCATGTGGGCCACGTTGCGGTTGTCTTCGCCTGCCTGGTTGGCGCAGCCGTAGATGACGTCGGTCACGGCGGCCCAGTCGACGCCGGGGTTGCGGGCCATCAGGGCCTTCAGGGGTATGGCGCCCAGGTCATCGGTACGCACCGAGGAGAGCGCCCCCCCGTAGCGGCCGATGGGTGTGCGGATGGCGTCGCAGATGAAAGCTTGGGTCATGGAAGGTCTCCGTTATGGATTGGAATTCGGTGCACCG
>JALOSN010000447.1 GCA_025458415.1 Hydrogenophaga sp. | reverse complement strand
TGTGACCACGCCCATGGCGTTCCCGGAAGTGTTCACCGCTCTGCAGCAAGGTACTGTGGACGGCCAGGAGAACCCGCTGTCGGTGATCATGGCGGCCAAATTCGTGCAGGTGCAAAAGCACATGTCCCTCACCGGCCACGTGTATTCGCCCGCCGTCTTCCTGATGAACAAAGGTGCCTTTGACAAGCTCAGCGCCGCCGACAAGCAGCACTTCCTGGATGCGGCCAAGGTGGCGATCAAGGCCAACCGCGAGCGCGTCGATGCAGACGATGCACGTGGCGTGACCGAGCTCAGGGCCCAGGGCATGCAGATCGTCGAGAACGTGGACAAGCAGAAGTTCATGGCCCAGCTGCAGCCGGTGTATGCCGATTTCGAGAAGCAGTTCGGCAAGGAAAACATCGACCGCATCCGCAACTTCAAGTAAAGCCCGACCGGTGGTGCTGTCGGCCTGACGGCACCACCCTTGCTTTGCCAGCCGGACACCGCCTGCACGACGGGATGTCACCGCGCCTGAACCTATGAAAACTGCCTTTCTGCGCTTTGAGCAGCTGGCCACACAGCTGGCCATGCTGGTCGCCTGCCTGATGCTGGCCATCGCCGCTTCACTCGGCGTGTACCAGATCGTCACGCGCTTCGTTCTGCAGACGCCTGCCGAATGGACCGAGGTGCTGATCCGCTTCAGTCTGATCTGGATGGTGTTCCTCGGCGTGCCGGCGGCCTTTCGCATGGGCGCGATGATCAGTGTCGACGTGCTCTACCGCTGGAGTCCACCGCGCATCAAGCGCCTGCTGGACTACGTGGTCAGCATCGCCTCGCTGACACTGATCGCGATCATCGTCTGGTGGGGCTGGGATTACGCCCAGCGGGGCAGCGTGCAATCCATGATCGGACTTGAGAATGTGTCCATGATCTGGGCCTATCTGGCGATGCCGGTGGGTGGGCTGTTCAGCGCCATCGCCATCGTGGGCAACCTGCTGGATCCCCAGCGCCATGAACTGGAGACCCAGCAATGACCCCCGTCATGCTCATCACGATGGTGCTGTGCTTCCTGCTGACCATTTCGGTCGCGGTGTCCATCGGTCTGGCGTCGGTGCTCGGCATCCACCTGTCGAACGTGAACATGCTGATTTCGGTGAAGGAGCTGTTCTCATCGATCAACAAGTTCCCGCTCGCAGCCATTCCCTTCTTCATTCTGGCTGGCAACATCATGGACACGGGCGGCATCTCGCGCCGCCTGGTCGAGTTTGCCAAGAGCATCGTCGGAGGCGTGCAGGGTGGCCTGCCCATGACCATGGTGCTGACCTGCATGATCTTTGCAGCGGTCTCAGGTTCATCGGTGGCCACCACGTTCGCCATCGGCGCCATCCTGATCCCGGCGCTGATCAAGCACGGCTATCCGCGCCCGTATGCGGCGTCGCTGCAGGCCACCAGCGCCGAGCTTGGCGTCATCATTCCGCCCTCCATCCCGCTGATCCTGTACGGGGTGAGTGCCGAAGTCTCGATTGGCGAGCTGTTCATCGCCGGTGTCGGGCCTGGCCTGTTCATCGGCTTCGCGCTCATGCTGTTCGTGTGGATCTACTGCAAGTACAAGGGCTGGGGCCACAACGACGGCGAGGGGCGCCTCGGGGTGGGTCGGGCCACGCTCAAGGCGGGATGGGCCCTGCTGATGCCGGTCATCATCCTGGGCGGCATCTATGGCGGTGTGTTCACCCCCACCGAAGCCGCCGCGGTGGCGGTGTTCTATGCGCTGCTGGTGGGAATGGTCATCTACCGAGAGATCCGCATCACCGATCTGTTCGGCATTCTGCGCAAGTCGGTGATCTCCAGCGCGGTGATCATGTTCATCATTGCCAACGCCGGCCTGTTTGCCTTCCTGCTGACGCGTGCCGGGGTGCCCGAAGCCATCGGCCTGTGGCTCAAGGACATTCTCGAGTCGCCTGGCCTGTTCCTGCTGGGCGTCAACATCACCCTGTTCCTGATCGGCATGTTCATCGAAACCAGTGCCGCCATCCTGGTGCTGGCCCCCATCCTCGTGCCGGTTGCCATCTATTTCGGCATCGACCCGGTGCATTTTGGTCTCATCATGGTGGTCAACCTCGCCATGGGGATGATCACGCCGCCCTTCGGTGCCTCGCCATGGGGATGATCACGCCGCCCTTCGGTGTGAACCTGTTTGCCGCCTGTACGGTGGCCAGGCTTTCGCTGGACAAGGTCATCAAGGACCTGGTTCCGTTCGTCGTGGTGGTGTTCGCCTGCCTGATGGTCATCAGCTACTTTCCGCCTCTGTCTCTGGCCTTGCGTGATCTGGTGTATGGCCCTTGAGGCTGGTTTTTGAATTTCATTGACAACCAGTGGCAGCCGGCGGCCTCCGGCCTGAGCCTGCCCATGATCGACCCGGCCACGGGTCAGCCCTTCGAGACGATCGCGCGCAGCGCTGCTGTCGATGTGGACCAGGCGGTGCGCAGTGCACGCCAGGCGCAGGACCGGGTCTGGGGCCGGACCCCCGCGGCCGAGCGGGGTCGGCTGCTGATGGCGCTGTCGCGGCTGGTGGCCTCGCATGCCCATGAACTCGCTGCGATCGAGGGCCGATGCGCTGGCCCTGGCGCGCTATTTCGAGTTTTACGCCGGTGCCTGCGACAAGCTGCACGGCGAGACCATTCCCTACCAGGACGGCTACAGCGTGCTCACCTGGCGCGAGCCGCACGGCGTGACCGGTCACGTCATCCCCTGGAACTACCCGATGCAGATCTTCGGACGCAGCGTGGGTGGCGCACTGGCAGCGGGCAACAGCTGCGTGGTCAAACCGTCGGAAGACGCCTGCCTGTCCTTGTTGCGCGTGGCGCAGCTGGCTGCCGAAGCCGGTTTCCCGGCCGGCTTGCTGAACATCGTCACCGGTTATGGCCACGAGGTGGGCGATGCACTGGCACGCCACCCGGGCATTGACCACATCAGTTTCACCGGCAGCCCGCGCGTGGGCACCCTGATCCAGCAGGTGGCTGCCGAACGCCACTGCCCGGTGACGCTGGAGCTCGGTGGCAAGGGGCCGCAGATCGTCTTTGCCGACGCCGACCTCGATGCCGCGGTGCCGGTCCTCATCAACGCCATCGTGCAGAACGCCGGCCAGACCTGTTCGGCCGGCTCGCGTCTGCTGGTGGAGGCCTCGCTGTATGAACCGCTGCTGGAGCGGCTGGGTAAAGCCTTCGCCGGCCTGCGCGCCGGTCCGCCGGTGATGGACCTGGACCTCGGCCCGCTGATCCGTGCCAGCCAGCTCGAACGCGTGGACGCCTTCCTGGCGCAGGCCCGCTCCGATGGCATCGCCACCGTGGCCACGGGCCTTGTCGTGGACGAGTCAGATGCCGGAGGCTTCTACCGCGCCCCGGTCCTGTTGCGCGATGTGCCGGTTCTGCACCGGCTGGCGCAGGAAGAGGTGTTCGGACCGGTGCTCTCGGCCATGTCCTTCCGCGACGAGGACGAGGCTGTTGCCATGGCCAACGCCACCGACTTCGGTCTGGTCGCCGGTGTCTGGACGTGCGACGGCGCACGCCAGTTCCGCATGGCCCGCGCCGTCCGCGCCGGGCAGGTCTTCATCAACAACTACGGCGCCGGTGGGGGCGTGGAGTTGCCCTTTGGCGGCACCCGAGCCAGCGGCCATGGCCGCGAAAAGGGCTTCGAAGCCTTGTACGGCTTCACGACCCTCAAGACGGTGGCCTTCCGCCACGGCTGACCCGAACCATGGGGGCAGGCGCGGCCGCGCGAATCCCGGCATTGACGAACCCATTCAAGGACATGAGCATGCGTCTCTCAGGCAAATCCATCATCGTCACCGGCGCCGCAGGCGGCATCGGTGAGGGCATTGCACGCCGTCTGGCCGAAGAAGGCGCGCAGGTCATCGTCAACGACCTCGACGCGGACCGCGGCGAGGGCGTGGCCGCCAGCATCCGGGCCAGCGGGGGGCAGGCCACTTTCTTTGCCGCCGATGTCACCCGCTCGGCCGACATGAAGGCCCTGGTCGAGGCGGCCGTGCAGCGCCATGGCAAGCTCGACGCCATGGTCAACAACGCCGGCTGGACGCACCGCAACCAGCCGGCGCTCGATGTGAGCGAAGAGGAGTTCGACCGCTGCTACGCGGTCAACGTCAAGAGCATCTATCTCTCGACCGTACACGCCGTGCCACACCTGCGTGCCAACGGAGGCGGCAGCTTCATCAACATCGCGTCCTGACCTGGTACAACGGGTCCAAGGGCGCGGTCATCATCACGTCCAAATCGCTGGCCGCCGAACTCGGCCCCGACAACATCCGGGTCAACTGCATCAATCCGGTCATGAACCCGACCACCGGCCTGGGCACCGCTTTTGCGGGCGGTGAACTCACCGAAGAGCGTCTGGCGAGGTTCCGCGCCACGATCCCGCTGGGGCGTTTTTCCACCGCGCTGGACGTGGCCAACGCGGTGCTCTTCCTGGCCAGCGACGAGGCGGCCTTCATCAGCGGCGTGTGCCTGGAAGTGGACGGCGGGCGCTGCGTCTGATCCCGCCGGGGGCAAGCAGCCCCGGAAGATGACGCCGCGATCAGCCGCGGCCCACAAACGGCATCTTGGTGGCCATCACCGTGGTGAACAGGATGTTGGCCGAAAGGGGCAGTCGCACCATGGTCATGAAGGTGTCGACCACAGCGGACATGTCCATGCGCGC
>JALOSN010000446.1 GCA_025458415.1 Hydrogenophaga sp. | reverse complement strand
CGACCTGGGCTCTTCATCCGAACACGGCAAACGCCTGCACATCCAGGCGCCGCCCGGTTACCTTGACGACGTGGGCCTGGGCGACAGCATCGCCCTCAATGGTGCCTGCATGACCGTCACCTCGACCGACCTGGCACACCACCGCTTCTCGGTCGACATCTCGGCCGAGTCGCTGGCCCGCACCAGCGGCCTGGCCGAAGCCGGGCACCGCCTCAACCTTGAAAAGGCCCTGCGCGCCGGCGACCGGCTGGGCGGGCACATCGTTTCCGGGCACGTCGACGGCATCGGACGTGTGACACGCTTCGAACCGGTGGGCGAGAGCTGGGCGTTGTGCGTACTGGCGCCGCCCACCCTGGCGCGATTCTTTGCCTACAAGGGATCGGTTGCCGTCAACGGCGTGAGCCTCACCGTCAACCGGGTCGATGACCGCGACGATGGCTGCGAGTTCAGCATCAACCTGATTCCCCACACGGTGGAACACACCACGCTGGGTGACCTGCGGGCCGGCAGCACCGTCAACCTGGAGATCGACACCGTGGCCCGCTATGTCGAGCGCATGCTGGGCGCAGCCCAGCTCCCCAAGGACCACCCATGAACGCACCCCAGAACCTGCCCCCGGTGGCCATTTCGCCGGTTGAAGACATCGTGGCCGACATGCGGGCCGGCCGCATGGTGATCCTGGTCGATGAGGAAGACCGCGAAAACGAGGGCGACCTGGTGCTGGCGGCCGACCATGTGACGCCGGAGGCCATCAACTTCATGGCGCGCTTCGGTCGTGGGCTGATCTGCCTGACGCTCACCCGCGAGCGCTGCGAACGCCTCCAGCTGCCGCCCATGGTGCCGCGCAACGGCACCAAGATGGGCACCGCCTTCACCGTCTCCATCGAGGCCGCCGAGGGTGTGACCACCGGCATCTCGGCAGCCGACCGGGCCCGCACCGTCCAGGTCGCCGTGGCCGCCGATGCGAGCGCCGACGACCTGGTCCAGCCAGGCCACATCTTCCCGCTGCAGGCGGTGGACGGCGGTGTGCTGATGCGCGCCGGCCACACCGAGGCCGGCTGTGACCTGGCCGGCATGGCCGGCTGCACGCCCGCGGCCGTGATCTGCGAGATCATGAAGGACGACGGCACCATGGCCCGTCTGCCCGACCTGCAGCTGTTCGCTGCCGAGCATGGTCTGAAGATCGGCACCATTGCCGACCTGATCGAATACCGCAGCCGCACCGAGAGCCTGGTGCGCAAGCTGGGTACCCGGACACTGAACACGGCCTTCGGGGAATTCACGGCCCATGCCTTCCGCGATGCCACCAACGGTGCCGTGCACCTGGCCCTGGTGCACGGTCAATGGCGTTCCGACCAGAGCGTGGACGTGCGCGTGCACGAACCCCTGTCGGTGCTGGACGCTCTGGAGGTGGGACGCTCGATGCACAGCTGGAGCCTGGAAGCCAGTCTGCGTCACCTGACCGAGGCCGGCGCTGGTGTGGCGGTGCTGCTCAACTGCGGCGAGACGGCCGAGCAGCTGCTGGCCCAGTTCGAAGGCAGCGCACGCTCCGCACAGGCACCCGAACGCGGCCGCATGGACCTGCGCACCTACGGCATCGGCGCCCAGATCCTGCGCGAGTGCGGCGTGCACCGCATGCGCCTGATGGGCACACCGCGGCGCATGCCCAGCATGGCCGGCTACGGGCTAGAAATCACCGGCTTTCTCGGCCGCAACGACTGAAACCCTCCCTCAGGACCCCCAACCCATCATGTTCGGCGCAGACAAAGGCACCACCAACCTGCTCGACGGCCGCAAGCTGGTCATCGGCATCGTGCAGGCCCGGTTCAACGAAGGCATCACCAACGCCCTGTACGAGGCCTGCCGGGCCGAGCTGCTGGCCCTGGGGGTGCAGGAAAAGAACATCACCCACGTCACGGTGCCGGGGGCGCTGGAGGTGCCGGTGGCCCTGCAGGCCATGGCCGAACGGGACGACTTCGACGCCCTGATCGCGCGCCAATGCCATTCTCACGACCGAGAACCTGGAGCAGGCGGTGGCTCGCCAGGAAGAGAAGGGCCGCGATGCGGCGCGTGTGGCGGTCGAAATGGCCCACGTTCTCGAACTCATCGGCTAGCCATGACAGAAACCCCCAACAAGACACGCAAGGCGGCCGACAAGTCGGCCCGCACACGCGCGCGCGAATTTGCCCTGCAGGCCCTCTACCAGCATCTGGTGGGCCGCAACGAGGCCAGCGACATCGACGCATTCACCCGCGACCTGGCTGGCTTTCACAAGGCCGACAGCGCCCACTTCGACGCCCTGCTGCATGGCTGTGTGGCCCAGGCTGGCGCGCTCGATGAGTTGCTGACCCCGCTGCTCGACCGCCCGATGGCCGAGATCTCGCCCATCGAGCATGGTGTGCTGTGGATCGGCGCCTACGAGTTCCGCCAGTGCCAGGACGTCCCCTGGCGGGTGGTGCTCAATGAATGCATCGAGCTGGCCAAGTCGTTCGGCGCAACGGACGGCCACAAGTATGTCAACGGCGTGCTGCACAAGCTGGCCGCGCAGTTACGGCCGCAGGAAGTCGCGGCCGATGGCGCGGGCGAGCGCGTGGCCAGACGGCGGCCGACGGGCGCCTGAAGCCATGACGCTGAAGCTGGCCCAGCGCGCGCAGCGCGTGCAACCGTTCTACGTGATGGAACTGGCCAAGACGGCGGCCCGGCTCGCCGCCGAGGCAGGTCCGGCCGGACGGTCCATGCTCTACCTGAACATCGGCGAGCCGGACTTCACCGCGCCCCCGCTTGTGCAGGAGGCCGCCGAGCGCGCCATCCGTGACGGGCGCAGCCAGTACACCCAGGCGACCGGCCTGCCGGCCCTGCGCGAGGCGATCAGCGACTGGTACGCCAGCCGCTTCGGTCTGGCCATCGACCCCGGACGCATCGTGGTCACGGCCGGTGCGTCAGCCGCCCTTCAGCTGGCCTGCCTGGCCCTGATCGAATCGGGCGACGAGGTGCTGATGCCCGATCCGAGCTACCCGTGCAACCGCCAGTTCGTGCAGGCGGCCGAGGGCAAGCCGGTGCTCATCCCGTCCGGACC
>JALOSN010000026.1 GCA_025458415.1 Hydrogenophaga sp. | reverse complement strand
GGCAATCATTGCCAGGCAGACGGCGGCCCCGCAAGTCAGCGCGGTCAGGCAAAGCACCCAGAAGCTCGGCACCGCCACCGCCAGCAGCGAGCCGACGGTGGCCACGCCGCTGGCCAGGACAAAAGGCCGATGCAGCCCGTGCCGCTCGGCGTAACGCCCGGCGGGCAAGGCCAGCAGCACCTGGGCCAGTGCGAACAGGGCCAGCAGCACGCCCACCGCTGCGGCACTGAAGCCCTCGCGCAGCGCCATCAGGGGCGCGGCCATGCGAAAGCCTGTCATGCAGGCGTGGACGCAGATCTGCGCGGCGATCAGGCGGGCCAGTGCGGCGCGTGTGCCGGGTTTCAAGCGGGGTCGCGGTCCGAAGGGTCGAGCGGCAGCAAGGTCTGCGCCTTGTCCTGCGGCAAGGCCTCCACCGTCTTCAGCGCCCGGCCCATGGCGCGGCTGCGGACCTCGGCCGCATCCAGCGTGTTGAGCACCGTCTGTGTCTGACTCTTGACCTTGGCCAGCACCTCACCGAACTTGCCGAACTCGGTCTTGACGGCGCCCAGTACCTGCCAGACCTCGGAGCTGCGCTTCTCCAGCGCCAGGGTGCGAAAGCCCATCTGCAGCGAGTTGAGCATGGCCATCAGCGTGGTCGGTCCGGCCAATGTCACGCGATGCTCGCGCTGCAGGGACTCCATCAGGCCCGGGCGGCGGAGCACCTCGGCGTAAAGGCCCTCGGTGGGCAGGAACAGGATGGCAAAGTCGGTGGTGTGCGGCGGTTCCAGGTACTTCTCAGCCATGGACCTGGCCTCCAGCCGGATGCGTTGCTCCAGCGCCCGCGCCGCCAGTTCGGCCCCGTCGGCGTCGGCCTTTTGCTGGGCATCGAGCAGGCGCTCGTAGTCCTCATTGGGGAACTTGGCGTCGATGGGCAGCCAGCATGGCGCGCCGTCGTCGCTGCGCCCAGGCAGCCGGATGGCAAAGTCGACCATGTTGCGGTTGCCAGGGCGGGTGCATACCTGCACGGCGTATTGCTCGGGGGATAGCACCTGCTCCAGCAGGGAACCCAGTTGCGCCTCGCCGAACATGCCGCGCGTCTTGACGTTGGTCAGCAGGTGCTTGAGGTCACCCACGCCCTGGGCCAGGCTGTGCATCTCGCCCAAGCCCTTGTGCACCTGTTCCAGCCGCTCGGCCACCTGCCTGAAGCTCTCACCCAGGCGCGCCTCCAGGGTGGCGTGCAGCTTTTCGTCGACCGTGGCACGCATCTCGTCGAGCTTGGCGGCGTTGCTGGCCTGCAGCTGGCCCAGTTGCGCGTCCAGCGTGGCGCGCATCTCGGCCAAGCGCCGCTCGTTGCTCTCCATGAGTGCCTTGAGCTGCTGGGTCAGGGTGTCGCCCAGCGTACCGCGCAAGTGCATCAGCTGCTGGGCAAATGCGTCAATCTGGGCATTCTGCGTGCGCGTCGTCTCTGCGCCCTGGCGCAGCAGGGTGTCCTGGAAAACGGCCAGCGTCTGCTGCAGTTCCTGCCGTCCGGAGCGCGCGTTTTCACCCACCTCCCGCCGAAGCTCGCCTTCCATGCGCTCCAGGCGCTGGCCCCCTTGCTGTCCCTGCTGCTGCAGGACATCCGACAGCTGCTGCAGCCGCGTCCTGCTTTCTTCATCCACCGGTGCCCGGCGCAGCGCCAGCCACAGCAGCAACAGCAACTGGACTGCCGCCAGCACCAGCATGGCCCAGAACCAGAGTGGATCCGTCACGTCGCGGCCTTGATGACATCAGGGTTGAGGGGCGTGAGTGCCCGTCCCTCGGTGAGGTAGGCAATCAGGTTGTCGGCGGCGAGCATGGCCATGGCCATGCGGGTGGGCAAGGTGGCACTGGCAATGTGCGGAGTCAGCACCACGTTGGGCACGTTCAGCAGGTCCGGGTGCACCCTGGGTTCACCCTCGAACACGTCCAGCCCGGCGGCCGCAATGCGACGCTCGCGAAGGGCCCGAGCCAGTGCGGCATCGTCGACGATGCCGCCGCGGGCAATATTGACGAGCGTGGCGCTGGGCTTCATCTGGGCGATCTCCGCAGCACCAATGCTGTGGTGGGCTTCGGGGGTGTAGGGCAGCACCAGCACCAGGTGATCGGCCTGGGCAAGCAGCTCGGCCTTGCTCACATAGCGGGCTCTGCAATCGGCCTCGCTGGCCTCGTCCAGCCGCGACCGGTTGTGGTAGAGGACCTGCATCCCAAAACCGTGCGCCCCTCGACGTGCAATGGCCCGGCCGATGCGGCCCATGCCCAGAATGCCCAGCGTTGTGCCATGCACCTCGGCGCCGGCGAACAGGTCCAGGGACCACTGGTTCCACTGGCCAGCCCGCAGAAAGCGTTCGCTCTCCGTCACCCGCCTGGCGGTGGCCATGAGCAGGGCGAAGCCGAAGTCGGCGGTGGTCTCGGTCAGCACATCCGGAGCATTGGTGCCCAGCACGCCGGCCACGCTCATGGCAGCCAGGTCGAAGTTGTTGTAACCCACCGCCAGGTTGGCCGCGATGCGCAGTGTCGGACAGGCCGCCAGCAGCCCGGCGTCGATGCGCTCGCCACCGGTGGTCAGCACCCCGGACTTGCCCTGCAGCCGCTGCACCAGCTCGTCCGGTGACCAGACCATACCGGCGGGTGTGGTCTCGACCTCGAAATGGGCTCGCAACCGCGATTCCACCTCCGGGAAGACGGCGCGTGCAATCAGGATGGCAGGCTTGCTTGCCCCGGTCATGCGATCAGACCGCCAGCAGGTCGACCTCGAACAGCAGCGTGGCGTTGGGCGGAATCACCCCGCCGGCACCGCGGGCGCCATAGCCCAGCTCGGGCGGAATCACCAGCCGGCGTGTGCCGCCCACGGCCATGCCCTGCACCCCTTCATCCCAGCCACGGATGACATGACCGGCGCCGAGCGGAAACTCGAACGGCTGGCCGCGGGTCTTGCTGGAGTCGAACTGGGCGCCTTGCTGGCCGTTGTTGTAGAGCCAGCCGGTGTAGTGGACGCGGACCGGACGGCCGGCACGGGCGACATCGCCCTGTCCGACCACGGTGTCTTCATATTGGAGGCCGCTGGGGGTGGTGATCATGATGTGGTGTCCTCGGGTCCTGGGAAAGAAACCGGATTATCCCCGCATGGCCAGCTGTTCGCCTGCCGATGCCGAAACAGCCGGCAGCGCCGTTTACAAGCGCTTTGCAGACCGCATGGCAAACGTTGACGCGGCGCGGTTGTACTGGTGTCCCCAACCTCGTTATCTCCCAGGAGACATCCCATGGACACGACCAGACCCTCAATGACCCGGCGCATGGCACTGGGTGCCATTGGCAGCGCCGTCCTGATGACCGCATTGCCGGCGCGTGCGCTGGGACAGCTCACGCATGTGCGTGTCATCGACCGCGATCGCCACCAGGTCCTGCCCCTGTACCAGCACCGGGGTGAGCTGTGGCTGCCGGGGGAGCCGGGCACGCGCTACGCGCTGGAACTGCTCAACCTCAGTGGCGAACGGCTGCTCAACGTGGTGTCGGTCGACGGCGTCAATGTCATCACAGGCGAGAGTGCCGACTTCCACCAGTCCGGCTATGTGCTGTCACCCGGCCAGCGCTATGACGTCACGGGCTGGCGAAAGAGCCGGCGCGACGTGGCGGTGTTTCGCTTCACCAGCCTGCCGGATTCCTACGCGGCACGAACGGGGCGTCCGCAAGACGTGGGCGTGATCGGTGTGGCCGTGTTCAGGGAGAAGCCGTATCGGCCGCTCCCCCAGCCACCCTGGCATCCCTACGGTGATCTCCCCCCGGCCCAAGGACGCTCGTCGCCAGGGGTGCAAGGCAAGTCCATGCCCTGGGGCGGTGGACCCCAGCTGGGCACGCAACATGGCGAGCGGGAGCGCGACCGGGTGGGAGCGACCGGGTTCGAGCGCGCCAGCCGCCACCCCGAGGAGGTGGTGCTGATCCGTTATGACAGCCATGCCAACCTGGTGGCCCGGGGCATCGTCCCCGCCCCTGTCAGGCACCACCACCGCCCACACCCGTTCCCGGGCTCACGCCCGGGGTTCGTGCCGGACCCGCCCGGCTACCCCTACTGAAGCGCAGCCACCCCCGCCGTTCAGTCGAGCCAGTGGGTGAATGAGGCCACCGGCTCCCGCGGGGTGTGAAAGCCGTTGACCTTGTCGTCGGGATCGGCGTAACCCAGCGCCATGCCACAGACCAGCATCTCGTTTTCGCCGGCGCCGATGTGCGGCAGGATGATCCTGGCAAAACCGTTCCAGGCAGCCTGCGGACAGGTGTGCAGCCCGTGCCCCCGCGCGGCCACCATGAGGTTCTGCAGGAACATGCCGTAGTCGACCAGCGAACCCCGCCCCATGACACGGTCCAGGGTGAACATCAGGCCCACAGGCGCATCGAAGAAGCGGAAGTTGCGCTGGTGCTGGGCATGCATCCTGTCCTTGTCTCCCTTGCCGATGCCCAGCAGGCCGTACAGGCTCCAGCCGTTCTCGCGCCGTCGATCGATGTACGGGCTGACCCACTGGGTCGGGTAGTAGTCGTACTCCTCCCGGTAGGTGGCGGCCAGGGACGGATCCGCGCGCAAGGCATCGTGGGCCGCACACACCTTGTGCACCAGATCCGCCCGGCTCTGGCCCTGCAGGACATAGACCTTCCAGGGCTGGGTGTTGGTCCCGGACGGTGCCCGGCTGGCCACCTGCAACAGGTGCTCCAGCGTTTCGCGAGGCACCGGCGCCGGCAGGAAGGCCCGCGCCGACATGCGGCTGGTGATGGCGGCATCCACGCTCGCGGCATCAATGCCCTGGGCGGACGGCTCGGGGGTCTGGCTCATACGGTCTCCTCGATGTGACGTTTACGTTAACGTCAATTATGACAACACGGCACCCGACGTGCAGAGCCATGTCAGAGCAACTGCTGCAGGGTGTTCTTCAGGGACGGCGGCAGCGCCACCGGACGCCGGTTCTGCCGGTCCACGTAGACATGGATGAAGTGGCCGCAGGCGGCCGTCATGGCCTCTCCCTGGGCAAACAGTCCCACCTCATAGCGCACGCTGGAGCCACCCAGCCGCGCGACACGCAGCCCTGCCTCGATCATCTGGGGAAATGCCAGCGGTGCGAAATAGTTGCACTGTGTTTCGATGACCAGGCCGATGACGTCACCGCCGTGGATGTCCAGCGCACCCTGCTCGATGAGCCAGGCATTAACCGCCGTGTCGAACCAGCTGTAATAGACGACGTTGTTGACATGTCCGTACACGTCGTTGTCCATCCAGCGCGTGCCGATGGAACGGAACACGCGGTAGTGGTCTCGCGCAAGCGGCTGGGGACGGGGGTGGGCTGGAGCGTTCATGGCGGCGCATTCTGCCAGCCCGGGTCTCAGACCACTGTCGCAGAGACGAAGTCGGGCCGGGTGTTGTTCTGCGCAGCCCAGCGAGCCCGGTACCCCAGAGCGACGCGGTAGGTGTTGACCTGGACCTGGACCGTGGTCTCCAGGTTGTGGCCATAGCCGCCCGCCATCGTGAAGGCGACCGGCAGGCGGCGCTGCCAGGCCCAGTCGAACACCCGTCGGTCACGCGCCTCCAGTCCGTCGAAACTCAGTCGCAGCCGCCCCAGGCGGTCTCCCTCGTGCGGATCGGCACCGGCCAGGTATATGACCAACCCTGGGGTGAACCGCCGGTCCAGCTCGTCCAGCGCCTGCTCCAGTGCAGCCAGGTAGGTATCGTCATCGCATCCGTCGGGCAACTCGATGTCCAGGTCACTGGCTTCCTTGCGGAACGGAAAGTTGCGCGCCCCATGCAGGGACAGGGTGAACACCGTGTCGTCCCTGGCGAAGATGCTGGCTGTGCCGTTGCCCTGGTGAACGTCCAGGTCGATCACCGCCACCCTCAGGGGGCCACTGGCCCGGTGCTGCCTGCCATGCTCGGCCTGCATCAGGCGCGCCGCCACGGCAGCGTCGTTGAACACACAGAAGCCGCTGCCTTTGCCGGCATAGGCGTGGTGGGTACCACCGGCCAGGTTCGCCGCCACGCCATCGCCTCCCAAGGCACGACGCACCGCCTGCACGGTGGCCCCGACCGAGCGACGGGCGCGCTCGGCCATGGCCGGGCTCCAGGGAAACCCGATTTCGCGCTGGGCACGCGGATCCAGCGTGCCCTTCGCGATCGCCTGGATGTAGGCCGGCGTGTGGACCAGGGCCAGCTCGCCATCGGACGCCGGCATGGCCTCAAACAGGGTCACTCCAGGCAGCTCGTCACGCAGGCGCTCGCGCAGCCGGGCGTACTTGGCCATGGGAAAGCGGTGCCCCTCGGGCAACGGCAACACGAAGTGATCGGCGTAGAAGGCGTGCACAGTCGGAACAGATGGCGGATGGGTCTTTGGGGATTGTGTCGGGGCAATGAAACCGGGGTCAGCGGTCGGTCTTCTAGAAAATGGTCTCTAATTGTTGCAATGCAGCAAAAGGAGGCTTGCAAGGTCCCGGGCAAACCCTATAATCCAAATCATGTTGCAGTGCAGCAAAACGAACCAGAACAACAGCGTCCAGACAGCGCGGTGTTCCGAAGCAGCCTTCAACTGAATCCTCTCAACCACACAGGAGTATGAACATGCTGACCGCTGAACAAATCGTTGCCGCCCAGAAAGCCAACATCGAAACCCTCTTTGGCCTGACCCAGAAAGCCTTCGAAGGCGTGGAAAAACTGGTCGAGCTGAACGTCCAGGCCACCAAGGCCGCACTAGCCGAATCCGCCAACAACGCCCAGGCCATGATGTCCGTCAAGGACGCCCAGGAACTGCTGACCCTGCAAGCCAGCCTGATGCAGCCCCTGGCCGAGAAGACCGTGGCCTACAGCCGCCACCTGTATGACATCGCTTCGGGCACCTCCGCCGAGTTCGGCAAGGCCGCCGAAGCCCAGGCCAGCGACGCCCAGAAGAAATTCATGGCCGTCGTCGACAACGCCGCCAAGAACGCCCCCGCCGGCTCCGAAACCGCCGTGGCCGTGATGAAGAGCGCCGTTTCCGCCGCCAACAACGCCATGGAATCGGTGCAAAAGGCCGTCAAGCAGGCCACCGAAATGGCCGAAGCCAACTTCAACACGGTGACGTCTCAGGCCGTGGCCGCCACCAAGGCCCCCGCCAAGAAGCGCTGAACTGAACCGGGATCGTGCCTCTGATGGCCGCTTTGACTTCCGTCAAGGCGGACACAATGAAGTCAAGGCACGATGGCGCCAGACCTGAGAAGTCGGCGCTGGTTGCCCAGACCGTTTCTTCTGGTTGTCTCCTCGGGTCCTTTTCGAAATCGGATTTCATCGGACCCCTTCAAGCCCCAGCCGCAAGGCCGGGGCTTTTTTTATGCCCTTGCGCGGTGATGGCGCGCCGCTGGGCTCAGCGGACGGCGACCGGGCGCAGTCGGGCCAGCTCTGCTTGCAGCCGCGGCAGTGCGGCGGCCATCGCGGCCCTGCCGGCCTCGATGCTGCGCTGACGCGACGCGAAATCGGCGCTGCCCACGCCGGAAAGCTGGGGGCGCACCGGCACCTCGGCCGCGGCCATCTCGTGCCGATTGATGCTCTTGCCCATGATCGCGGTCGTCTGCAGAAGCAGGCTCAGCCAGCCGTCGGCGCTGTTGCCTTCCGGATCCGACGAAATGTCGACGGCGATCACCAGCTCGGCCCCCATCTGTCGAGCGTGACGGACCGGCACCGGGGCCACCAGACCACCGTCCACATAGTTCCTGCCGTTGATGCGAACCGGCGTGAAGACACCGGGCACAGCACTGGACGCCCGGACTGCCTCGCCCGCATCACCCCGGCGGAACAGCACGCCCTCGCCGCTGCCCAGGTCGGTGGCCAGCACGCCAATCGGCAACTGCATGTCTTCCAGCAATCGCCCGGACACAGCCTGCCGCACATAGCGGGCCAGCGCCTCTCCCCGCAACATGCCCCGACCCATGATGGGCAGGGACCAGTCGGTCAAAAGCGCCTCGTCCATGGTCAGCGCCAGCCGCTCCAGTTCCCGGGCGCCCACCCCGCTGGCGTACAGCGCGGCGACGAGACTGCCGGCTGAGGCGCCGACCACGAGATCCGGCCGGATGCCGTTTTCCTCAAGCACCTGAATCACACCCACGTGTGCGAAACCTCGGGCGGCACCGCCGCCCAGCACCAGGCCCAGCCGGGGTGCCCGCCAGCCGTTGAGCGGCGGTGCGGCGGGCACCGTCACCTCGGGCGGACGGGGGGCGACCGGCGGACTGCTAGCGCACCCCGCCAGCAGCAGGACAAGGACATTGACCCAGATCAATAAAAGCTTATTACGAACCATTCTCGTTCATGTTAATATCTGCACCATTCAAGGCTTCGCCTACAGGCTTGAATCGATCGATTTCCCCATCACAGTCCCCTCAACAAGAGCCCAACCATGCAGATGCACCGCCCGATCGCCCTCGCCCTCGCTGCCGCAGCCACCGTGCTCGGTGCCAGCGCCGCCCTGGCCCAGGAGAAGGTACTCAACATCTATTCGGCCCGCCACTACCAGACGGACAACGTCATCTACGACACCTTCACGAAAACCACCGGCATCAAGATCAACCGCGTCGAAGCCGACGACGCGGGCATTGTCGCCCGTCTGCG
>JALOSN010000025.1 GCA_025458415.1 Hydrogenophaga sp. | reverse complement strand
CCGCTGATGGCCGCCACGCGAGAGAGGTACATGTCTTTCGGCTCGGTGTTCACCACATGGCCGAACACCACATGACCGACGTCCTTGCCCTCGGTCTGGGCACGGACCAGGGCTTCCCGAACGACCAGGGCACCGAGTTCGGTGGGCGGTACGTCCTTGAGGCTTCCGCCAAAGGTACCTATGGCGGTGCGGACGGCACTGACGACGACAACTTCACGACTCATGGATGTCTCCTGGGGTTGGGTTTCGGGCGATACCTGCATCCTACCGATATTGCTGACACGAACCTTGACCCGGGTCAAGGCGATCCGGATGGAGGCAGTTCAGACCGACAGGCGCGCCAGAACCGGCAGTCGCTCCACCCCTTCCGGCCGGGTCAGGAACAGTTCGCCCATGGCTGGCGACTGGCCGGTCAGTGCCGAGATGTTGACCTGGTGGGTCACCAGCACCAGGTTGGCCGGCGCCCGGTGGTCGCGCAGGGCCAGCAGCACCTCGCGCGTCTGCTGTTCGCGGCCGTCGCGGGCGAAGAAGGAATTCAGGGGCGCCCAGACGCGATGCCGTCCGAAAGCCAGGTCCGCCGTTTCGGTGCAGCGGCACCAGGCGCTGGATCGCACCTCGGTGATGGTGACGCCAGCCTGGCTGAACGCCTGTCCCACGCGTCGCGATTGCTCGCGCCCGGCGTCGCTCAGGTTGCGCTGGGTGCTGCAGTCTCTCAGCCGGAAGTGAGGAGGGTCTCCCACGCCAGGCACAGTCAGCGCGTGGCGCATCAGAACGATACAACCGCCTTCCCGCAGCAGATCCCAGAACCGGCGGTCCCCGGGTGTCGCCCACAGCAGATCGGGTCGGGACAGGACGGCCGTCCCCATGACGACGCCCCTCAGCCAGGTACGCCTGGTCAGGGAGGGCGGGGCGGCACACGGGCCCATCAGCTGTCCCGCACGTCGGCGACCGGGGTGTGGCCAAAATCGGCCCGGTCCAGCCACGCCAGTACCCGGGCCGCGGCGGCTTCGGGCGAAGTCAGCACGCCCTGCGACTGCAGGTCGAGGAAACGTTGCCGGTCCGGAAACAGGGCCGGGTCACCAGCCCGCAACTGAACCTGCATGTCGGTGTCGATCACGCCCGGAGCCAGCGAGACCAGCCTTGCACCGTGTGGCCGTTGGGCTTCGTCCAGCGCACTGCAACGGGTGAAGTGGTCAAGTCCTGCCTTGGCCGCGCAGTAGGGCGCCTGGGCCGCCATCGCATGACGGCCGAGGCCTGACGAGATGTTCAGCACCTTGCGCGGGCCACGCCATCCGGCGTCCACCCATTGGCCGGTGACCCGCAGGAAGGCGGCGGTCAGCTGCATGGGGGCTTCAAGACCCACACGCAGGGCCAGCGACAGCTGGTCGGGCGGGCACCGGTCGACCGGGCCGATGGCCGGGATCACGCCGGCGTTGTTGATGAGCGTGGCGCTGGCCACGGTCGACGATTCCAGCTGCTGCAGCCACTGCTGGAGTCGGGCAGCCGCTGTACCCGCATCGGCGAGGTCCTGCGACCATTGCTCCAGTCCGCACGATTGCGTGTCGGCCTCGCTTTGCAGTGCCTCGTTGCGCTGGCGCGAAAGACACAGCAGGCGGTGCTTCGGGGAGAGCAGCTGGCGCGCCATGGCCAGACCCATGCCCCTGGAGGTGCCGGTGAGGATGAACAGGTGTTGCATGAGGAACGTCTCGGTCGGTCAGAACGGACAGGGGCTTGAAAATGACAGCCCGATGGCCATCATGTGCACGCGCAACTGGTGGGTACGTCCGGTCATGGGCTCCATTTCAACCCGGGTCGTGATGTCCGGTGGGCCACTCGGGTTTTGGGGCGCTGCGGCTGATTCGAGGCGGCGCCAGCGCGTCAGGCTGGGTTTGCCGGTCTGCCAGCACACCACGCTGTACGGTCGGTTCAGCCAGTCCACCGCCAGCGGCAATTCGACGCTGGCCCAGCCGTCCGCGGACGCCGGGGCGTGCAGGTCTCCACTCACCAGGGCCTGGTAGCGCTTGTGCACCCGTCGCTGCTCGAACGCACGGCTGAGTGCCCGCTGGGCCTCGACGCCGCGCGCCATGACCATCAACCCCGAGGTGGCCATGTCCAGCCGGTGGACGACCAGGGCATCGGGCCAGCGTGCCTGTACCCGGGCGCTCAGGCAGTCCTGCTTGTCTTCGCCGCGGCCGGGCACGGCCAGCAGGCCGGATGGCTTGTCCAGCACCAGCATCTGCTCGTCCGCGTGAAGCAGCGTCGGCTCAGGCGGCATCGTGTCCATCGGGTCGCATGGCCTGTGCCAGGGCCTGGACCAGCTCTTCGGCGTTCAGCGAGCGCGCAGCACCAAAGCCGGCCACCTGCCGGGCCTCGATCAGTCCGAGCCGGACAAACCGGAAGTCGCCCAGGGAGGTCATCGGCAGGGCCTCCGGAAAACGCGCCAGATAGACGGTGCGCAAGTGTTCGCCGGACGGGTCGTGGGCAGGTGGCAGCCGGGCTTGTACCTGCAGGGCGACCCGGTGCAGCGCATGCACGGGACCCTGGGCCGGTGCGCCTTCATGCACCATCAGGGCCGCCCTGGGCTGGCGCTCCAGTGCCGCGGTGTGGGCTGCCAGGGCACTGACGTGGATGACCAGCGCGTCGGTATCGATGGCAAAGGGCACCAGCGACAGTTGCGGCAGGCCGTTCGCATCCAGGGTGGCCAGCGAAGCCACGCGCTGCTCGCGCAGCAGGCGGGCGAGGGCGCGGGTCAGGGTGTGCACGCGGGCGTGCCTCAGCGCACCAGGATTTCCGCCCGGCGGTTGCGTGGCTCGACGACTTCGTCGTCGGTCTGCACCAGGGGCTCGCGTTCGCCGCGACCCACGGCCTCGATCAGCTCGGCATCGAAACCTTGCTGCACCAGCAGCTCCCTGACGGCCTGCGCTCGGACCAGCGAAAGCCGGTCGTTGGCCTCAGCCGAACCCTGGCGATCGGTGTGGCCGATCACGATGATCTCGCCCCCGCTGATCCGGCGTGCCTGTGCGATCACGCTGGGCAACTGTGCACGGGACTCCGGGGTCAGCTGCGAGCTGCCCGGCTCGAAGTTCAGCACGAATCGCGAAGGTTGCACATTCGCCTGGCCCACCAGCCTGGGGTAGATCTTGGCCACGGCTTCGGGCGTTATGGTCTCGGCCACCAGTGGCTGGTCAACGCGGAGTACGGCCACTGCGTAAGGACTGTCGAGCACCAGCGCCTGTTCACCCGAGCGCACCTCCACGGCCGTCGATCGGGGAGGGGTTTCGGGCAGCAGGACCACCCTTTGCAGGGTCGCCGGGGTACAGGCGGTCAGCATCAGGGCCGCCATGGCAAGAGGGGCGAGAAGCCAACGCAGACTCGAACGGGGCACGACAACTCCAGCAGAGGGGACACGTCGCGCAGTATTTCACAGTTCGGCTGCTTCTAAAGCCCCACGCCGTGGTTGAAGTTGCCGGCAGCGGGTTCCCAGCGGACCGGTTCCGGCAGCACTTCGACAATGAAATCGGTACCCCGCACACCGACCACCGATGTGGGTGTCGAGATGCGGAACATGTCGGGGTTGACCTTGGCCAGCAGCCCGGTGACCACGCGCATCGAGCCTTCCAGCAACCTGACCAGCAGGCTGCCCTCCTGCGTGGTGGCATTGAACGCATACTCGCTGAGGTCGGCCTCGGTGTTCGGTCCCAGCGTGAGCACGGTGCCATCGCGGAGGGTGACGCTGACCGCGGCGTCCTTGCCCGTGGCCAGTCGTTCACCCAGGCGCACGCCCATCCCGGGAATGGCTGCGCGGTGCTGCTCGCCAAGCTTGAGCCAGACCTGGCCGTCGACCGTCTTGACCGTGCCCACCCGCACCACCTCGACCATGGCAGCGGCATGGGCGGGGGCGCCGGTCTGCGCGAGCGCCGTTGCCGCTGCCAGACCGACGGCCAGCGCGAGTGCAAGACGAAGGTGCAGACGCATGGGACTTTCCTCTGAAGGCGATGGTGAAAGATGGATGGTAGCCCAGCCGGTCGACCGGCAGGTCAACGGTGTCGAACCCCGCCGATAGAATGCGCAGGACTGCCGCTTTCGCCACCCATCTGTCCCTTTATGGCGACACCCCACGGCCCCCAGCCCATGTCCAGCCCCCAGGCCGATCCCATCCCAACGACATCTTCACCTTCGGCGCGCGGCCTGATCCTGCTGGCACCGATGGAGGGGCTGCTGGACGCCACCCTGCGTGACGTCCTCACCCGTGCTGGCGGCATTGACCGCTGCGTCAGCGAGTTCATCCGGATCACCGACACGCTGCTGCCTGCGCGCGCTTTCGTACGGGTCGTCCCCGAGCTGCTCAATGGCAGTCGCACCCGCGCCGGGGTACCCGTACGTCCCCAATTGCTGGGCTCGGATCCGGTCTGCCTGGCGGAGAATGCCGCCCGCCTGTCCGAAATGGGGCCGGAAGGCATCGATCTGAATTTCGGCTGCCCGGCGCGTACCGTCAACCAGAGCCGGGGCGGTGCGGTCCTCCTCGATGAGCCCGAGCTGGTGGGCCGCATCGTGGCGGCCGTGCGTCGGGCGGTGCCTGCGCACGTGCCGGTGTCGGCCAAGATGCGCCTGGGCTACCAGGACGACCTGCGCGCCGAGGAATGCGCGTTGGCCATCGCCGAGGCAGGCGCCAGCGATCTGGTGGTCCATGCACGGACCAAGGCGGATGGCTACCGCCCGCCGGCGTACTGGGAGCGCATCGCCGACCTGCGCCAGCGTTTGCAGGGGCGCGCTGTTCCCAGGCTGGTGGCCAATGGCGAGATCTGGACCGCAGCGGACGCCCGGCGCTGCCAGGCGATCTCGGGTTGTGCCGACCTGATGATCGGCCGTGGCATGGTCAGTCATCCGGGCCTGGCGTTGGCCATCCGGGGCCAGGGCGATGTGGCGTGGGCGCAGGTCGTGCCGTGGCTGCGTGACTTCTGGCTACAGGTCAGTGCCCGGGTGGAGCGACGTCACCGGGCCGGGCGGCTCAAGCAGTGGCTGGGCAGCCTCAGGCGCCATTACGCCCAGGCCGGGCTGGCCTTCGACGCCTTGCGCCTGGTCCATGATCCGGACGTGATCGCCGCCTGGCTGGACGCACAAGGCGTCCTCAGTGTGTCTGAATGCCGGACCGACGAGGCCGAAGCGCTGAGCTGCTGAACCGCGCGGTGGCGGCGGGCCGCCCCTGGCGCCGCCTGCAGGTTCCGGCCGGTCGTGGTAACTTCGGCCCCCGGACCTCACGACCAACGACTATGACTGCATTGCAAGCAAGGCTGCAGGGGCTGGGCACCGACCGTCTGCGTGGCATGCGCCGGGGCCTGGAGAAGGAGAGCCTGCGTGCCCTGCCCGACGGGCGGCTGGCACTCACGCCACACCCCCATGCGCTGGGCAGCGCGCTGACGCACCCGCACATCACCACCGACTACAGCGAATCGCAGCTGGAGCTGATCACGGGCGTGCACGGTAGCGTCGACGAGTGCCTGGCCGAGCTGACCCGCATCCACCAGTACACCGCGCGCGTCCTGCAGGCCAGCGGCGACGAAATGATGTGGGCTTCGAGCATGCCTTGCGGCCTGCCGACCGACGAAACCATTCCGCTCGGCCGCTACGGTTCGAGCAATGTCGGTCGGGCCAAGAGCGTGTACCGGATGGGCCTGGGCCACCGCTACGGCCGGCGCATGCAGACCATCTCGGGTGTGCACTACAACTGGTCGCTGCCGGGCGTGGACAACGCCGGGTACTTTGCCCTGATCCGCAACTTCCGCCGTCATGCCTTTCTGCTGCTCACCCTGTTCGGTGCTTCACCGGCGGTGTGCTCCAGTTTTGTCGAGGGTCGTCCCCACGACCTGCTGCCGCTGGGAGACCGGGGTTCGCTCTACTTGCCCCACGGCACCACGCTGCGCATGGGGCGACTGGGCTACCAGAGTGAAGCCCAGGCTTCGCTGAAGGTCAGCTACAACAGCCTCGAAGGCTATGCCGCCTCGCTGCACGATGCCCTGACCCGGCCCTGGCCCGCGTACGAGGCCGTGGGCATCCGCAATCCGGGTGGCGAGTACAACCAGCTGGCCACCACGCTGCTGCAGATCGAGAACGAGTTCTACGGCACCATTCGCCCCAAGCGTGTCATCTTCCAGGGTGAGCGGCCCCTGCATGCGTTGCGCGAACGCGGCGTCGAGTACATCGAGGTCAGGTTGCTGGACCTCGACCCCTTCGAGACCATCGGCGTGGCCGCCTCGACACTGCATTTCCTGGACGTGTTCCTGCTGCATTGCCTGCTCAGCGACAGCCCGCCCGACACGCCCCAGGAAATCGCTGATCTGGCGCAGAACCAGCACCTGACGGCTGCCCGCGGCCGCGAGCCGGGGTTGCGGCTGCTGCGGGACGGTCATCCGGTGGCAATGACCGACTGGGGGCTGGAACTGATCGAGCAGCTGGTGCCCCTGGCCGAGCATCTGGATGCCCTGGGCTCCGGTCACGTCCATGTGCAGGCGGTGGCGCAGGCCAGGAGCCGTCTGCTGGCGCCCGAGACCCTGCCTTCAGCGCGGGTGCTGCAGGCCATGGCCGAGCGGCACGAACAGGGATTCATCGCTTTTGGCCGTGCGCAGTCGATGGCCGCGCGGGATGCCTTGTTGCAGATGCCGTGGACGCCTGACCAGCAGGCCCTTCATGCGGCCATGGCGGAGCAATCGTTCGAATCCCAGCGGGCCATCGAGGCGGCCGACACCATGCCCTTCGAGGTCTACCGGCAGGAGTACGTTTCTGCAGCGCGTCTGGGGCGGCCGGCGGCCCGGGCCGCTTGAAGCAAGTGACTCGGGTGTTGCCCGTTTATCGGGCAGTCTGAAGAAGGCCCTTGCAAATCAAGGGTTTGCAGCTACCGTACAGGACCAGTCCCGGGTTATTCACAAACTTGTCCAGATTTTCTCGGGACAAGTTGGCCGCTCAGGCCTCGCCGCCAAAGCGCTTGATCAGGTTGTCGATGTATTTCTCGACCAGCTTATCGAACTCGCCCTGGACCACCGGGACCACCACCATCTTCATCAGTCCGGGCAGGGGCACCTCGACTTCGCCTTGAATGGCCAGGGTGATGTTGGTGGATTTCTTGTTGTCCACAATCTTCCAGTGGCCACCCACCTGGGCATTGCCCACGCCCTTGACGGGCGTCCACTTGACCGTGCCCTTGGCCCGGTCGCTGACGTACTTGCTGGCGTAGACCGTCTGGATGTTGACCTGGGCCGTGCCGACCTTCTCCATTTCCCATCGGTAGACACCGCCTCCCATGTCGACCAGCTGGTCCACCTTGGGGAAATGGCTGACCGACGTGGGCACGTCGGACAGCACGTCGAACACCTCGGCCGCCTTGGCCTTGACATCGAATTCGTAGCCCAGATCGATCTTGACAGTGATGCTCATGTGTCTCCTCTGGCGGCGCGGCCGGGTTCGGGTGGTTGTTGCAGAACATTGTGGCACGATGGCAAGCCGTGCGGCCTCGGGGCGAGCCCTGCATGGAGGGCACAATCGGGGGTTTGTACCTGCAACACGCTATGAGTATCCAGTGGTTTCCCGGGCACATGCACCTCACGCGCAAGGCCATTGGCGAGCGCGTGAAGACCATCGACGTGGTGATCGAGATGCTAGATGCCCGACTGCCCGGATCCAGCGCCAACCCCCTGCTGGGCGAGCTGACCGCCCGCAAGCCCAGCCTCAAGGTCCTGAACAAGCAGGACCTGGCCGATCCGCAGCGAACGTCGGTCTGGCTGGCGCACTACAACGCGCAGCCGCAGACGCGGGCCATCGGCCTTGACGCCAGCCATGGCGCGCCGGCGCGCGCTTTGGTGGACGCCTGCCGGGAGCTGGCGCCCTCGCGCGGTGGCATGGTCAAACCCTTGCGGGTGCTGATCTGCGGCATCCCCAATGTCGGCAAGTCCACGCTGATCAACACACTGATGGGCCGAAAGGCGGCACGCACCGGGGATGAGGCTGGCATCACACGCAACGAGCAGCGCGTGGCCCTTGCCGACGATTGCTACCTGTTTGACACGCCGGGCATGCTGTGGCCGCGCATCATCGTGGAGCAGAGCGGCCTGAACCTGGCCGCCAGCGGCGCGGTCGGGCGCAACGCCTACGACGACGTGGAAGTGGCTCTGGCCCTGCTGGATACGCTGCGTCAGGCCTACCCGGACCGGCTGCATGAGCGTTATCGCCTGGACGGATCGGTCGAGGCCGTGGCGCAGACCCCTTCCGAAGACCTGCTGGAGGCGATCGGACGCCGTCGCGGCGCACTGGGTGCCGGTGCTCGGGTCAACCTGCAGAAGGCGGCGGAGATGGTCATCGCCGATTTCCGTGCCGGTCACATCGGCCGCATCACGCTGGAGACCCCGCAGCAGTTCACAGTCTGGCTGGCCGAGGGGCGGCAGGCCGACGCCGAGCGCGCCGAGCGCAAGGCTGCCCGGGCCGCCGCACCGTCCCGTGCGTCCACAAGGGCGCGCACGCGTTCCCGCTGAGGAGTTCACATGTCCACCATAGCCCCTTGCGCTGACCCCGAGAGCAACCCGCGCGTGAAGGCGGTGTTCGACGACATCCGGGCCACGCGCCAGACCGATTTCATCAACAACATGTGGCGCTACCTGGCCTTCGACCCGGATCTGCTGGAGCAGACCTGGCGTGACGTCAAACGCATCATGGCCACGCCATCCGCACTGGATCCGCTGACCAAGGAGCTGCTGTACATCGCGGTGTCGGTGGCCAATGGCTGCGGCTATTGTGTGCATTCGCACACCGCGTCTGCCCGCGCCAAAGGCATGAGCCCGCAGCAGCATGCCGAACTCATGTCCATCGTGAGCCTGGCTGCCCGCACCAACCACCTGGCCACCGCCTTGCAGGTTCCGGTGGATCCGGTTTTCGATCGGGGCTGAAACCCGTCCACCATGAGGGAAGGAAAAGTGCCATGTCCGTCTTGCGCCGCGTACTGATCATCGAGGGCCATCCGGACGCGGATGTCCGTCACCTCAGCCACGAACTGGCCGACGCCTATGCGCAGGGCGCGGCCGAGGCCGGCCACGAGGTGCGTCGTCTGTCGATCGCCCAGCTGGACTTCCCGCTGCTGCGCAGCCAGAAGCAGTGGCAGGACCCACAGGCACTGCCTCCTGCGCTCGGGCCAGCTCAGGAGGACATTGCCTGGTGTGAACACCTGGTGCTGTTTTTCCCGCTCTGGCTGGGCGAGATGCCGGCGCTGGTCAAGGGTTTTCTGGAGCAGGTCCTGAGGCCCGGTTTTGCCGTCGAGGCCGATGGCGCCAATTCGATCGGCCAGAAGGCGCTCAAGGGCCGCTCGGCCCGCCTGGTGGTCACCATGGGCATGCCGGCCTTGATCTACCGCTGGTACTTCCGGGCCCACAGCCTCAAATCGCTGGAGCGCAATGTGCTGGGGTTTGTCGGCTTTGCCCCTATTGAAGAGACGCTGGTGGGCGGTACCGACCAGATCGACGCGAAAGCCCTGGCCGGTTGGCAGGCCAAGATGCGTCGCCTGGGCAGGAACGACGGCAGCTGACGGCCCGTCCATGCCCCGTCAGGGCAGTCCGATCAGGCCGGACAGTGCCTCGGTCGTCATGGAGCCGGCGTGGCTCACGGTTTCGCCGGTGCCGGCGTGGCGGGTCACAATGAAGGGAACGGCCTCGGCCCCCAGCCGCTGCATCAGCTCGGTGTTCAGGGTGATCGCGGCCTCGATGTCCTCGGGGATGCGTGATGCAGCGGACATGCCGCCCTGACCGGCCAGCAGCAGCTGTTCATGTTCGTTCATGGCGGCCACCGGGTCTCCCGCCGTCAGCAGGGCAGCACCCTGGGGCTGGCTCTTGGCGTTGAGGATGGCCACCGGCATCCAGACAAACCGCGTGCGTGAGAGCAGCGGCTGCGAGGCGTTCCACAGGTGGCCGCAGTGCGGACACTGGGGGTCGAACAGCACGTAGACCACCTGACGGCTCATCGGGGTTCCGGCGGTGAACCCTTTGCCCATTTCTTCCAGCACATCGACCGCATCGGCCAGGGCAATGTCGCCCGGACCGGCCGACTCCTGGGGTTCGCGCGAACACGCGGCCAGACCCATCAGGGCAATCAGGCCCAGGGCACGGCGGCGGTCAATGGCTGGCTTCATGTCGATGGTCAGGCGTTGGTACAGGCCTGATCATCGCAGACCGGCGTCCTCCTGGGCACGCATTTTGGCCCCGATGTATTCACCGTGGGTCACATGCAGCAGGCCCGCCACCTTGCTGATCACCTGGTTTTCGTGCACATCCAGGTGCCCGTCGGCGTAGGCGACCTGCCACATGGCTTCGATCACGCGG
>JALOSN010000445.1 GCA_025458415.1 Hydrogenophaga sp. | reverse complement strand
GATGTCGATCGTGGCCGGGATGATTTCGGACCCGGCGCCGGCCGCCTTCGGTGCAGGGGCCGCAGCCACCGCCTGACGCTCGATGTTGGCCGGGTTGTCAAAGGCGGGCTGGTAGGAATCGGTCTTGGCCGGCGCCGGGGCGCCCACGGGTGCGGGCGGCGGCACGATGGCGCGCAACTCTTCATCGCGCACCAGTTCGGCCTTGCCGACGTACTGGGCTTCGTAGCCGATCACCTCGCCGGTTTCAGGGTCCTTCAGTGGCACGGCATTGCGGAACACACGGTACTGGCGGCCATCGGCCACGCGCAGCGGCTTGCCGTCCTCGGCCTGTCCGCTGCCGTACTGGGCGCGGGCATAAGCCCGGTCACCCCGGCTGAGCAGCACGCGCGACTCGGGCGTGGCGACAATGCGCGGCGCGCGGGCAAACGTGGCTTCATCCACGATCAGGGGTTCGGTCAGGAAGGACTCGATGGCCTGCAGCGAGATCGGGGGAATGGCGGAGTCGGACAGCGCCTCGGAGCGGACGCGCGGGGAGACCTTGACGGTTTCCAGTCCGCCACCGGGGCGGCGGGTGCTCAACCGGGCGCGGCCATTGGACGTGTCCAGGTACAGCACCTGTCCGGGGAAGATCAGGTGCGGGTTGCGGATGTCCTGCAGGTTCATGCCCCACAGCTCGGGCCAGCGCCAGGGGCGCTTGAGGAAGATGCCGGAGATCGCCCACAGCGTGTCGCCACGCTTGACCGTGTACTCGGTGGGCGCATCGGGTGCCAGCTCGGACAATGCCACACCTGCTTCGGCCACCTGCTGGGCCGTGGCCCGCTGCTGCGGCGTGACGGGATAGTTCTGGGCCAGGGCGCTGGTGGCCACGGCGCCGGTCAACAGCAGACTGGCACAGGCCAGCGGACGCAGGACCGGGGCAAAGGAAACGGCGGCAGACAGTTGGGTCTTCGATGGCATGTAGGGCCCCTGGGGCTGGCCTGAGACATCGGCCGGCACCCCAGGTGGCCGGGCCGACGCGCCTCGGCACGGTCGGTGTCTTGACAAGTCGCATTTGATTTTGCGCCCAAGCCATTGATTAGGCAATGTTTATGGACGCCGGCACGAGCACGCGCTGAGAAAAGTAGCGAAAATAGCGACAAACGGCCAACTGTGTCGCAGACCTGCCATGGACCCTGCCGACAGCCGGCCTTTCCGTTGCGCTGAACGGTTCTGGGCCTCCCTGCGGGCCCGTGCCCACTGCTGATTGCCATGAACTCGCCCGAGCTGCTGCCCATCCTCTGCTACCCCGATCCCCGACTGCACACCGTCGCCAAACCGGTGGCCGAGGTGGACGACGACATCCGGGCGCTGATTCCCCGCATGCTGGCCACCATGTACGACGCCAACGGCATCGGCCTGGCGGCCACGCAGGTCGATGTGCACCTTCGCCTGATCGTCATCGATGTCAGCGAGACGCGTGATCAGCCCATGGTGCTGATCAACCCGGAACTGGAATGGGCCAGCGACGAGAAACGCAAGGGCGAAGAAGGTTGCCTGTCGGTGCCCGGCATTTACGACGGCGTCGAGCGTTCGATCGCGGTCAGGGTGCGCGCCCTGGACGGCGAGGGCCACAGCCGCGTGATCGAGGCCGAAGGCATGCTGGCCGTCTGCATCCAGCACGAGATGGACCACCTGTTGGGCAAGGTGTTCGTCGAATACCTGTCCATGCTCAAGCGCAACCGCATCAAGAGCAAGCTGGTCAAGGCCCGGCGCGAAGCGGAGCGCGCATGAGCCTGCGTCCGGCCCTGACCCTGGTCACGCTCGTGATGGCCGGGCTGCTGGCCGGATGTGCCGCCATGCCCGAGCGGCTGGTGACGGGCACCCCGCGTGCCGACATCGAGCGGGCACTGGGCCGGCCCACGGCCGTCATCGACGGGGTTGCGGGCACGCGCCTGCAGTACTCGCGCCAGCCCGCGGGCCAGCAGGTGTTCAATGTCGAGCTCGACGCCCAGGGGCGCTTGCGGCAGGTCGACCAGGTGATGGACCCGGCCTGGTTCGCCCGGGTCGAGGTGGACCGCTGGACGCGTGAGGACGTGCTGCGCCTGCGACATCTGGACCTACCGCTACCTCGATGTGTCCTGGCCGCGCCAGTTCCATGTGCACCTGGACCCGGCCGGTGTGGTGCGCAAGCTGATGCACACCGACGAGCCCTTGCCCGACGACGCCTTCGACCCGGGCCGCTGAGCGCACAGGCCCCACCCCTTTTCCCGATCTCATGAACCTCGTTTTTGCCGGTACGCCGGAATTCGCCCGCGTGGCACTTGAACGCCTGCTGGCCGCCGGTTTCCGGGTGCCTCTGGTGCTGACCCAGCCGGACCGGCCGGCCGGCCGCGGCATGAAACTGCAGGCCTCGCCGGTCAAGCAGCTGGCGCTGGAACACGGCATCGCCGTGGCCCAGCCGCGCAGCCTGCGCCTGGACGGCAAATACCCCGACGATGCGGCCAGCGCGCGCCAGGCCCTGCAGGCAGCGCAGGCCGACGTGATGGTGGTCGCGGCGTATGGCCTGATCCTGCCGGCCTGGGTGCTGCAGGCGCCACGCCTGGGGTGCCTGAACATCCATGCATCCGTGCTGCCGCGCTGGCGAGGCGCGGCCCCCATCCACCGCGCCATCGAGGCCGGCGACGCACAGACCGGCGTCACCATCATGCAGATGGACGAAGGCCTGGACACGGGCGACATGCTGCTGGTCGAGAAACTGGCCATCGGCCCAGACGAGACCACCGCCAGCCTGCACGACCGGCTGGCCGCACTGGGTGGCCGGCTGATCGTCGAGGCGCTGGAGCTGGCGGCCTGTGGCGGCCTGAGCGCCACCCCGCAGCCCGCCGAGGGCGTGACCTATGCGCACAAGATCGACAAGGCCGAGGGCGTCATCGACTGGTCGTTGCCGGCCACGCTGACCGCGCGCCGCTCACGCGCCTTCAACCCCTTTCCCGGGCTCAGTGCCTCGCTGGCTGGTGAATCCATCAAGGTCTGGGCGGCCCGGGCGCAGAACGCTCCCACGCCAGCCGGCAGCGTGCCCGGGCAGGTCATCGGCCGGGATGGTGAAGGCATCCGGGTCGCCACCGGTGACGGTGTGCTGGTGCTGACCGAGTTACAGCGCGCCGGTGGTAAACGCCTGGCGGCGGCCGACTTCCTGCGCGGGTTTGACCTGACACCGGGTCAGGTATTCGACCGCCCTGCGGGCAAGGCGAACTGATGTTCCTCAGCGCTGCGTACCGCAAGCTGCCGGAATACCGCGAAGGCATCCGGGATCAGACCACGGTGTCCATGGGCATCGCGGCCTGGGGCCTGATGACCGGCGTGGCCATGGTC
>JALOSN010000444.1 GCA_025458415.1 Hydrogenophaga sp. | reverse complement strand
GGACATCACCCACACGGCCTTGCTGACCATCGAGGGTGAGCTGGACGACATCTCGGGCTGCGGCCAGACGGCCGCCGCGCATGGCCTGTGCTCCGGCATACCCCAAAAACACCAGATGCACTACGAGGCCAAGGGAGCCGGCCACTACGGCATCTTCAGTGGCCGGCGCTGGCGCGAAATGGTCTACCCGGTCGTCAAGAGTTTCATCCTCGCCCATCAGGCGGGGATGGTTGCGGCCACGCCTGCGGGACAGGTGAAAGGGCCCACCGAGCCTGCCCGCCCGCGAAAGCAGGCACGGCCTGCTGCCAGGGTTCCCGCCAAGGCGGCCAAAGGCAAGCCCGCTGGCAAGCGCTCTCCACGTCCGGCGGCCTGACCGCCTGCAGGGGCACAGCATGGCGGCTATAGTCCCGCCATGGACGAACTCGTGCGCCGCATCGACGCGGCCCTGCCCCAGACGCAGTGCACCCGTTGCGGTTATCCGGACTGTGCTGCGTACGCCGAAGCCATAGCCACAGGAAACGTCGCCATCAACCGGTGTCCACCAGGTGGTGCCGAAGGCGTGGCCCGGCTGTCGGAGATCACTGGCCAGCCTGTGCTGCCCTTGGACCCCGATTGCGGAATCGAGGGCCCGGTGACCGTTGCCATCATCGACGAGGACTGGTGCATCGGTTGCACCCTGTGCATCAAGGCCTGCCCCACCGACGCCATCGTCGGCACGAACAAACGCATGCACACGGTCATAGAACCCTATTGCACCGGCTGCGAGCTGTGCATTCCGGTTTGTCCGGTCGACTGCATTTCGCTGGCGGTCGTCAGCGAAGAAAAGACCGGCTGGGATGCCTGGTCGTCAGAGCAGGCAGCGCTGGCCAGACGTCGCTACGCTGCGCGCAAGGTCCGCCTTGAGCGGGAAAGGCACGAGCACGAGGAACGCCTGGAAGCCAAGGCCAGGATGAAACTGGCCGATCTGGCTTCCCATTCGGTTCATACGGATCCCGACACGCTGGACCGCAAGCGGACTGTGATTGAAGCCGCTCTGGCGAGGGCGCGATCACGCAGGGGCCACACCGGCAATTGACCGTCGTGTGCCAGCACCTCAGGCGGTGGCCAGCACGGCCGACTTGTAGATGCCACACCCCACGTACAGATCGTCCACCTGGGTGACGAAGGACATCTTGGTCTGGACCTTGCCGGTGGCCGGGTTGGTGATGTCGTACTCGACCCAGCCAGGTTGATCTTCTGCCTGGGCAATGATGGACTGAAGCAGGGCCTCGCCATCCACGCCAGGGATGTCCTGCACCCTGGACCCCACCTTCTCCGGCTTGCCCCCGAAGGCTCGGTAGGTGCCGTTTCGATCCAGCGCGAAGACGTACATGTCGCGGTCATGGAAACCACTGGCCGGATCGGTCAGCACCTGGACGTACCCCTCCCTGCCCACCGAAGCCCGCCGGTCGATGGCCCTTTGCACCAGGTTCATGGCCTCTTCGGCGGTGCCCTGCTGCAGGCGGAAGCTGGAAACAGCCTGGGACAGCTGGGCCGCCCTGTGCTCGAGCTGATTCGCCTGCTGCACGGCCCGCTCGACCATCTGCGCGTTGCGCTGGGTGATCTCGTCAAGCTGACGCACCGCAGACGAGATCTCGCTGAGGCCGCTGCTCTGTTCGGCGCTGGCTGCCGAGATCAACGACATGTTGCCCGCCACACTGCGCACACCACCGACAATCCGCTCGATGTTCTTGCCCAGCGCCCGGATCTGTTGCGCACTGGTCTCGACCTGCTGGGTTGACGCCTCGATCAGCTGCCGTATTTCCTTGGCCGAGGCCGCCGATCGCTGGGCAAGGGAGCGAACCTCACTGGCGACCACGGCAAAGCCCCTGCCCTGCTCGCCGGCGCGGGCCGCTTCGACGGCGGCGTTGAGCGCCAGGATGTTGGTCTGAAAGGCGAGGCTGTCGATCACACCGATGATGTCCGACATCTGTTGCGCACTGCGCTGGATGTGTTCGACCGAGGCCACCGCCTCCACCATCGAACGGGCGCCGGTCTCCGCCTCGTCCCGCACCTTGGCGGCTTGCAGGTCGGAGTCGCCGGCGGTACTGGCGTTCTGGTGCACCGTGCTGGACAACTCCTGCACACTGGCGGACTGGCGGCGGTCTGCTCCAGGTTGGCGGCCTGCTGTTCGGTGCGGTCGGCCAGGTCCCGGTTGCCGGACGCCAGGTTCTTGCCCGCCAGCGCCACCAGTGCCGAGTTGCTGCGCACCTCGGCCACCATGCCCGACAGGTTGCCGTTCATGCGCACCAACAGTTCCGTCAGCTCGGCCAGCTCATCGCGTCCCTTGACAACGACCTTGGCGCACAGGTCACCGGATGCCGTCAAGCGCATGGCCTGGATGGCCTGGCGGAAGTCGGTCACAAAGCTGAAGTAGAAGGAACCCATGAAGTAGGCCAGCGCCAGCAAACCGAACACACCCACGACGACGGTGATCTGGCGCCAGCGTTGGTCATCCTGCAGTCGTTGACCCAGGTCCTGATCCAGCCTGTCCAGGACGCGGGATTCGAACTGTTCAATCGACTTGATGGTTTCTGTGCCTGCGTCGAAGTAGGCTGAAGCAGGCCAGCTGCCCGGCGAGGCCAGGGCTTTGTCCGCACGTTCGAGATAGGACATGACCACATTGGCCGCCTCCTGCCCCTGCAAATCTGCGTGACCGTGGCGGGACGAGTACTCCAGGAGGTGCAGCAGATCGGCCGCGCGTGTCTTGGCGTTGGCAATCATGGAACGAACGACGACCACCCGCTCGGGATCGGCCACAGGCACGGCCAGAACACCCGCTCCTGCACCGCGGACCACCCCGATCGACTCGGTCAGCTTCGCCAAATGGACCACAGCGAGGTCCATCAGAAAGTAGGTACCTGGCTCCGGATCAAACAGCAGCTGCGACCGCTCTCCCACACGGTACATGAGGCGATGCAGATCGTTCACCAGATCGGTGTGACGGGCAAAGGCCTCGGGCGCCGGGAGCTGCGCCGTTTGCGGCAGTGCCTGGATGCGCTTTTCCAGGGCTCCCCAGTCGGGCTCCAGCTCGAAGTCCGGGCGCTGACGCAGCGTTGAACCCACGGTGGCCGCGGCAGCGGTCATATCCTTTCTGGTCTGATCAATGGCTGCTTGCGCACCATTGGCACCGGACAGCAGCATGTTGGTCTGTCCTCGATGGCGTTGGACGGTCCGTATGCTGGCGCTGATGTCGCGCACCATGTGCGATCCGGCCAATTCGGACTCGGTGAATGCGATGCTTTCACCCAAACGCTGTATGAGCTGGGCAGAAATGATGATCGTCGGCAGGAGCAGAACGACGGCCATCACGCCCAGCTTCACCGGCAGGCGCAGTTGGCGCATCAGATGCACGCCGGGTTTCATGGGCTTGAAGTCAAACATGTTCGAATTCCTGCATTGATGGTGGCAAGCCCCTCGGGCTGTCGTTGACTTGTCGGCCAATCGCCCACCATCTGAAGTGGCGATTTACCCGCACTGGCGTGATCAATGCACGGAAGGGATGCCCGACTGCCGGGATTCGAAGTGCCTGAACAACTGGACCGCCATGAGACGCAAGGTGTCGTCCGCAAGGTTGTGTGCATCGGAGAGTTGCTGCAGGGCATAGCGCCGATCACAGGTCATCAGGGCCCGGCTCACGCACATGCCGTGCGATGCCATGCGCAGCGCAAACGCTTCCAACAGCGCGGGTGGCCAGGGCATGGCCAACTGCCGCTCGCGCCAGGCCTTCGGTCTCGATGCCCACTGGCTGTCACCGTTGGCCAGGAGGCCATCGGCCAGAAGCGCCCGGGTATCCGGGCCGGACGCATTGATCTTGGAGGGGGCCATGGCGAACTCCTGCTGAGGGTGGCGG
>JALOSN010000002.1 GCA_025458415.1 Hydrogenophaga sp. | reverse complement strand
CGGTGGTTGGCTTCGTCGGTCAGCTCCACGTGCTGACCGCCCGGCAGGCCCTCCCAGTTGCCGAAGCTGCTGGAGATCAGGCCCAGGGTGTCCAGCACGTTGATCTGGGTCACGCCCTGCAGTTCGGCCGCCTGTCCCACCATGTTGAGGGCGGCCACCCGGGCCTGCTCGGCGGCGTTGGGCTGGATGGCACTGACGATGGTCTTGCCCGAGACCTTGTCGAAGGCTTCCGCACAGTCGCCGGCGGCATAGATGCCGGGCACATTGGTCTGCAGGTGTTCGTCGGTGAGCACGCCGACGAGGCAGCGAATGCCCGAGTTCTCCAGGAACCCGATGTTCGGCCTGACACCCGTCGCGCTGATGACCAGGTCCGCCTCCAGGGTCTGGCCGGTCGACAGGCGCACGCGCATCGGGCCACCCGCTGGCGCCGACGAGCCGATGCCAACCACCTCGGCGATTTTGCCCAGCAGACCTGGCTCCTTCGCCGGGCCCCTCTCAATGGCCTCGACCTTGGCGCCGGTGTGGACCTTCACGCCCTTGGTTTCACACCAGCGTTTGATCATGCCGCCGGCGGTCGGCCCCATCATGCGGGGCACCATGCGGTCGCCCATCTCGACCACCGACAATTCGACACCGCGCTGCTGCAGGGCCTCCATGATGATGCAGCCGATGAAACCGGCGCCCATCTGCAACACCTTGGCACCCGGCTTGGCCAGGTCAGCGATGGCACGCGCGTCGGCCAGGGTCCAGCAGCTGTGCACACCCGGGCCATCGATGCCGGGGATCGGGGGCGTGGCAGGCGATGAACCGGTGGCGATCAGGAGCTTGTCGAAAGACAGGGTGTTGCCGTCGGTCAGAGCGATGCGACGGCCCTGCGCATCGACCGATCTGGCGCGCACGCCCCGCAGGACCTTGACCCCCAGGCTGTCGAAATGCCCCGGCGTGTGCCGCAGGTGCGTGCCCTCCTCGCCCACCTTGCCGATCAGCAGATAGGGAATGGCCATGCGCGAATACGGCGCTTCGTTTTCGTCGCCCACCACTGTGATGGTGTCACCGGGTGCGTGCTTGCGGATGGTTTCGGCGGCGATGACACCGGCCGGGCCGGCGCCGAGAATGACGTGATGGGTCATCTTGTTGTTCTCCAGGTCAGAAAGTAAGAAGCGGTCACTGGGACCGCTTCTTCACCGGATCAGTCCCCAGGGCGCGGGGTCAGAGACCCAGACGCGCCTTGGTGTCGGCGGTCGGACGGCCTTCGCTGTCCCAGCCGCGGGCGGCGTAGTACTTGGGCAGCATCTCGGGCAGCTTGCTGACCACGCCCTTGCCCGGACCGGTCTTGGCGGCTTCGGTCAGCAGGCGCTTGGGCAGGCTGTCGTCGGCCTTGGTGAAGCCGGCGGCGTTGTTGAACTCGCGCTCCATGTTCCAGATGCGCTCGCCGATGTGGTTGAGCTGCTCCATGGTGAACTCTTCACCACAGGCCGCCTGCACCTGCGGAGCCACGTCCGCCAGGGTCCAGGCGAAGCTGGTGAACACGCAGATGCCGGCCGAGTCGAACGCGGCGGTGGCGTCCTGGAAGGCCTTGACCAGCTCGGGCTTGCCTTCGCTCTCCGTGGGCTCGGTCTTGACCGGAATGCCCAGCACTTCGGACGCGATGGTGTACCCGCGCAGGTGGCAGGCACCCCGGTTGGACGTGGCGTAGGCCAGGCCGATGCCCTGCACCACACGGCCGTCGTAGGCGGGAAACTCCTGTCCTTTGACGCTCATCGACAGGTCGGGGTGGCCGTACTTGGCGGTCAGGCGCTTGGAGCCCAGGCCGATTTCCTTGCCGAAGCCTTCACCCTTGGCGGTCATGACGGCCAGTTCGCACAGGGCCTTGGCCGAACCGAACGGCGCCTCGATGCCGATCTGCTCCTTGGTCAGCACGCCCATTTCGTACAGCTCCATGACGGCGCCGATGGTGGCACCGAAGCTGATCGGGTCCATGCCCTCCTCATTGCAGATGAGGTTGGCGAACTGCAGCGCTTCCAGGTCATTCACGCCGTTGGCGGCGCCCAGGGCCCAGGCGGCTTCGTACTCGAGACCTCCGGAAGCTCCCCAGTACTCGGGCTTGTTGGCCACGGAGAAATGGCCCTCGTCGATCTTGGAGATGCGGCCGCAGGCGATGGTGCAGCCGAAGCAGGCCTGATTGGTCACCAGGTGTTTCTTGCCGTCGGTGGCGCGCGGTGTGGCCATGGCTTCGGCCGAGATGTCCTTGGCACCCTCGAACTGCACGTCGCGGTGGTTGCGGGTGGGCAGTGCGCCGACCTCGTTGATCACGTTCATCAGCACCTGGGTGCCGTAGGTGGGCAGGCCCTGGCCGGTCACGGCGTTGTCGGCCAGCACCTTCTTGGCGGCCTTGGCAGCGGCCATGAAGGCCTTGGGGTCGCGGATGTTGCCCACGCCCTTGGTGCCGCGCACGGCAATGGCCTTCAGGTTCTTGCTGCCCATGACGGTGCCGACGCCGGAGCGACCGGCTGCGCGGTGCAGGTCGTTGACCACGGCGGCATACAGGCAACCGTTCTCGCCTGCCTTGCCGATGCTGGAAATGCGCAGCAGCGGGTCCTGCAGGCTGGTCTTGAGGGCTTCCTCGGTCTTCCAGACGCTCTGGCCCCACAGGTGAGAGGCGTCGCGCAGTTCGGCCACATCGTCGTTGATGTAGAGGTAGACCGGCTTGGCGCTCTTGCCCTCGAAGATGATCATGTCCCAGCCGGCCATCTTGAGCTCGGCGCCCCAGTAGCCGCCCGAGTTGGAGCAGGCGATGGCGCCGGTCAGCGGGCCCTTGGTGGAGACCGTATAACGGCCACCGGTGGAGGCCATGGTGCCGGTCAGCGGGCCGGTGGCCCAGATGATCTTGTTGTCGGGCGACAGTGGGTCGACCTTGGGGTCGATCTCGGTGGTGAGGTACTTGGCGGCGAGGCCGCGCGAACCCAGGTAGGCGCGAGCCCACTCCATGTTCAGCGGTTCGGATTTGACGGTGCCCGCGGTCAGGTTGACGCGGAGGATTTTTCCAGCCCAAGACATGTTGATGCTCCTTGAATGTTTTGGGGGATCAGGCGGCCGCCTGGTTGCCCAGCTTGTCGGCCCACTGCTTCATCTTGTCCATGCCGGTCCAGTTGGCATCGACGAACGTGATGGCGCCGGTCGGGCAGGCGTCGGCACAGGCCGGGTCGCCGCCGCACAGGTCGCACTTCTGGACCTTGCCGGTTTCCTGAACGTAGTTGATGGTGCCGAAGGGGCAGCTGATGGTGCAGACCTTGCATCCCACGCAGGTGGTTTCGTTGACCACCTTGGCGCCGGTGGCCTTGTCCACCGTGATCGCCTCCACCGGGCATGCATGCAGGCACCAGGCTTCGTCGCATTGGGTGCAGGTATAGGGCACCTTCTTGCCGGTGTGGTGGAAATCGAAGACCTTGATGCGCGACTTCGAGGTGGCGTAGGTGCCGTAGTTCTCGAACGAGCAGGCCATTTCGCACTGGAGGCATCCGGTGCACTTGTCGGCGTTGATATGGAGGGTTTTCTGCATTTGTGTCTCCGGTTGAAGGACCACGCCGGCCATCGTGGGGCTTGTGTTCGTGGCTGCACAACATTGTTGCGAAGCCGGCCGGTCCGTTGCTAAGGGTTAACCCTGCGAACCCCGGTCTGGGCGCGACAAAGTCTCAGCTTGAGACAGGATGCGAACCGGTATCAGCTGGCGGAATCTCGCCCTGTGCCACCCGCGCGGAGACGGTGGCACGCGACTTGCGCCATCTGGCCAGAACGCAACGGCGATACCGGCAAGCGCTCGGACTCGGTCCCGGGTGTTCCGATATGGAACAGCACGCCGGTTTCCAAGCGCCCGTAAACTCACCGGCACCGGCCCACACGGAGACAACGACAGGTGACGCACACGACGCAAGAGGGATTGACGTCCGGCCACCGGCTGGCCCAGATCGAGCAGGCCCGCCGTGCCGTGCTGGATGTTCGCGATCCAACGGCATGCCCCTGGCTGGCGGCACCGATCGACCGCTCGTGGCGGCGCTGCCTGGACATGGGACTGGAACCTGGCTCGCGCGTGCAGTTCGAGCCGGTGACGGAGTCCTCCAGGCGCCGTGCCCAGGAAGCCAGCTTGCCGCTGCAGCAGGCGGCTGCACCGGTGATCCGCTCGATGTCCCGGGCCATGCTGCACACACGCTACTTCGCCATACTGACCGATGCGCAGGGCATCGTGATCGAGGTCAATGGCCCGGTCGACCGACATCACCCGGCGGCGGCGGCCATTGCCCGTGTGGGCGTGGACCTGTCGGAAAGGGCCGTCGGCACCACCGCCATCGGTACCGTACTGGCCGAGACACAGGCGCTCTGGCTGCACCGCGGTGAGCATTTCTTCCGCGACAACAGTATCTTCAGTTGTGCCGGAGCGCCCATCTGGGGGCCCGATGGCCTCTGCGTGGGCATGCTCGACCTGACCGGTGTGGACGTGCCCGAGCAACCAGCCCTCAAGCACCTGGTATCGCAGGCATCGCGCAGCATCGAGAATGCCCTCGTGCTGGCCCGACCCCACCGACTTTTGCTGCGTATGAACTGGCCTGGGCGGGTGCTCGGTGATGACAGTGACGGCCTGGTTTCGCTCGATGATGACGGACATGTCACCGGACTGAACCGTCCTGCCGCGGACATGCTGGGACTGCCTCCCCAGGTGGCGGCCGGACATGCCAGCACGCACCTGGCTCTGCCACTGAGCAGCCTGTTCGATGCGGCGCGCCACCACAACGGGCCGGTGGAGGTACCCCTATGGAGCGGCTTGCGGCTGCAGGTACTCGCTCAGGATGTCAGGTTCTCGCCCGATGCGGCACTTTCGCGACATGCGGTGCCGCTCAAGGATGTGGAAACCGCCCTGATCCGCAAGGCGGTGGAGGACGCGCGCGGCAACGTGATGGAGGCCGCCCGGGCCCTGGGCATCAGCCGGGCCACGGTCTACCGAAAGCTGGGTCGCAAGCGGCCGGGGACGTGATGGGCCTGGCCCGCCCGGCGCCCAAGCCCGGGCCGCATCATGCGGTGGTCAGGGTCAGTCTGTGCTGACGGAAGATGGCCAGCATCTCACCTGATGCATGCAGGCGCTTGAACGCCTCCTCGACCAGCAGGCGCAACTCGCGGTTGCGGGACTTGATGGCCACGCCCACGGGCCAGCCGCGGTCCACCACGTTGCCCAGCTTGAACTCGTCGATCACAAGGTGACCGGGTGCGGTACCCTGTCGCGCCAGCACGTATTCGGCCTGGGCACGGGTCACATAAGCCGCAGCCGCATCACCCCTGACCACCGCTTCGGCTGCCAGCAGGCCGGTGTCGAACAGGCGGACCTGCGCCTTGAGCAGGCCGCCGCCATAGCCCATCAGCGCCGAGGTCAGCCCCATGCCACGCTCCCCGGCCAGAACCTGCCCCTTGAGTTCCTCGGGCGAGGCAACCTGTCCGATGCGCTGGCGGTCGCGCAGCAGCACCGGCACCTCTTTCTGATAAGTACCGAAAATGAGGGCCAGGCGGTCGGCCATCATCAGGTGCATGTCGACAGGCACCCGCATCAGCAGATCGGCCGGCCCGTATCCCAGGTAATGCCCTCGGGTCACCATGTTGCGCAGGTCACCGTGCATGTCCTCCGCCGCCTGGAACGGCAGCAGCGACAGGCCCAACCCCATCTCGCGCGTCAGCGCGCGCGCAATGTCGATGTCCAGCCCGCGCATCTCGCCGGGCGGCCCATATGAGTAAGGCTCGTTGTCCTTGTAGACGGCAACGATGAGCGAACCGCGTCGCTTGATCACCTCGAACTCGGAAGGTTCACCCTCGTCCGGTCGCTGTGCCAGCACAAGCGGGGTCGCCGTCGCGCATAACGCGGCGGTCATCCAGCGCCGTCGCTGGGGGCTGGCGGGTTCGTCACGTCCTGACTCGTCGGTGTCCAACCGGGGTCTGTTCACCTTGCTGTCTCCTGTTCATGGTTTTCTGTCGTGTGCAGCACCGGGCGCCCTCAGGGCTCGCGCCGGGTGTCAAGGTAGGTCTTGATCGTCCAGATGGCCTCCTGCGAGAGTGTGCCCTCAAACGGCGGCATGTAGACCCTTCCGTCGCGAACCCGCCCGCGCCGCACCGTGGCCATGTAGTACTCGTCCATTTCCTTGAAGCACGCCTTCTTCTTGGCGGCGTCGGCCAGGCCCGAACACTCCTGGTCGAACTTGCGCAGGTCGGGCGAAATGCCGCCCGAGATCGCCTCCAGGCCATGGCAGCGGGCGCAGTTCTGGTTGTAGGCCGAGGTGCCGATGCGCAGGGCCTCCTTGTACTCCGGCACATCGGGCGTGTAGGGGTTGCTCGGCAACCACTTCTCACCGAGCTTCGGCAAGGTGCTGGTGTCGACCGCCTGCGGTGTGACATCACCGTGGGCATGGACAACGGCGGCCAGACCGGCGCCGAGGGCCACAGTCAGGACCCATCGGCTCAAGGACTGCAGGCGGGGATTCGAGGGGTGCTTCATGGGCTTGTCTCCGGTATCTGAAGGCTGAAAACGGGGTGATGGACCGTGTTTAGCAATATGCAGGCCAAGGGCCCTTCGCCCTGGCACGGCGTTTTCCCCCCTGCTGTGATGCCGGAGACAGCACCCACGGGTGGCGCCAGAGCGCAACACGGGTGTTGCAATTTGCAGCAGCCCTGTGCCAGCCGCGACGCGGGGCGTCCGGCATGCGGATTTCGTCCAGGACACCTACCGGGTGGCGAGCAAATTGCTAGCCCCACGTCCGGCAGCGTGGCAACGTGGAACAGACAAGGGAAAGTCTGTGTTGATCAATGACACAGATGCGAGGACAATCACATGAACAGAAATCACAAGATAGACCCTTCATTGGCAGGCATCCCAGAGGAGATGCTGCCGTGGGGGCTGGACCCCTGGGACAGCCTGTCCCCGGATGCAGGAGACAAAATGAGCGGCGGGATGCAGATGGAAGGCATGGGCCGATCCGCTGGCGGCCCATCATCCGGCGCCACCAACGGCACCGACCCTCAGGTGATCCACGAGTCACATGAACGCTCGCGTTCGTTCGGGCTGTCGTCGGGTGACGCGCCCGACTTCTCCAGCCCCGGGCGAGGCCAGCTGAACAACGCACTGGAGGAAAACCGCTTCCTGTTCCAGCACGCTGCACCGGTCATGGAGACGCTCTACGACCAGATCGTCAATACGCACAGCATGGTGCTGCTGACATCGGCCTCCGGCATGGTGCTGCATTCGCTGGGGGACACCGATTTCCTGGAGAAGGCCCAGCAGGTCGCGCTCACGCCGGGCATGGATTGGTCCGAAAAGAGCAAGGGCACGAATGCGATCGGAACGGCGCTCACCGAGCAGGAGGCCCTGACCGTGCACGGCGGCCAGCACTACCTGGCCGCCAACCAGTTCCTGACCTGCTCATGTGCTCCGATCTACGACCCCTATGGCCAGGTGATCGGAGCGCTGGACGTGACCGGTGACCACCGGAGCTTCCACCACCACACGCTGGCCCTGGTGCGCATGTCGGCGCAGATGATCGAGAACCACATGTTCGCCGACATCTTCCCGAAGGCCATCCGGCTGCACTTTCACACGCGTTCCGAGTTTCTGGGTACGCTGGTCGAGGGTATCGTGGTGTTTTCGCCGGAGGGTCGCTTCATTTCGGCCAACCGCAGCGCCCAGTTCCAGCTGGGGCTGCCATTCAGCGCGCTCAAGGCTCACACCTTTTCGTCGCTGTTCGGCATTCCCGTTTCGGCGCTGGTCGATCTGTTCCGCGGGGCCATGCCCAACCCCAAGCAACTGTGCATGCACAACGGGGTCTCGGTCTGGTGCCGCGCCAAGATCAAGTCCGCGGCCACGTGGACCATGCCGGGCGTGGTGCCCGATGTGGCCGCCACGGATGTGCGCCCGACGGAGGCTGGCACAGACCCGGCGGGGCACGCTGCCGCGGCGCAGCCCCCCAGGCCCGTCCAGCGCAAGGCCCACCTGTCCACCCTGCAGTACCTGGACACCGGCGACCCGCAGGTGTCGGCCGTGATCCACAAGCTGCGCATGGTGTCAGGCCGCGACATTCCGGTGATGATCCTGGGCGAGACCGGCACCGGCAAGGACCTGCTGGCCCAGGCCATCCATGGCGACTCTCAACGCCATGGCGGACCGTTCGTGTCGGTCAATTGCGCCTCCATACCGGACACCCTGATCGAGTCGGAGCTGTTCGGCTACGAAGAGGGCGCCTTCACCGGCGCTCGAAAAAAGGGTTCGACAGGGAAGATACTGCAGGCCAACGGCGGAACGCTGTTCCTGGACGAGATCGGTGACATGCCCAAGCACCTGCAAGCCCGTTTGCTGCGGGTCCTGCAGGAACGAAAGGTCAGTCCCCTGGGAGCGGGCAAGGAGGTCGAGGTCGATGTGGCGGTCATCAGTGCCACCCACAAGAACCCGAAAGCCATGATCGCGGACGGCAGCTTCCGGGAGGACCTGTACTACAGGCTCAACGGTCTGGTGGTGCGGCTGCCCGCCCTGCGGGAACGGACGGACTTCGAGTTCGTCGTGCGCAAGATCCTCAAGAGCCTGTGCGAAAACGGGCAGAACATCGGCATCTCCGACGAGGTCATGGGCCTGTTCAAAGGCTACCACTGGCCAGGCAACTTCCGTCAATTGCACAACCTGCTGAGGACGGCCGTCGTGATGGTGGGTTGCGAAGGTAGCATCACGCGAATGCACCTGCCGGACGACTTCCTGGAAGAGATCGAACAGTCCCAAGGGCCTCTGTCGCTTGCACAACCTGCGGCCAGGTCCGACACCTGGATGCCTGCGGGCGTACCCGAACCATCGCAGCCGGTGCCAGCAGAGGCCATTCACTTCAGCACCGACACGGCCGACGGGCTGCGGCTGCAGGACGTGGCCCTGACCGCGATGGCCCAGGCCCTCCGGCAGCACAATGGCAATGTGTCCGCAGCAGCCAAAGCGCTGGGTGTGTCGCGCAACACCATCTACCGCAAGAAGCACCTGCTACCGCCGGGGCTGCTGGACTGAGCCGGCTGGGGGCATCGCCGGCCCACCCTGCTCCATCCAGACCGGCTCCAGTTCACGCCAGGCCCTCAACACGTTGAAGCCATGACGCTCGGCGTAGCCTGCCCATGCAGCGTATTCGGGCAAAGGCACGGCGCTGCCATCCTGGGCCATGGCACCTTCATCCATGGCACGCAGCACCCCGGACCGCAAGGCCTGGAGGTAGCCTCGGGTTGAGGCCAGAGCCGGCGGCGGATGGCCCGCATGACCGCGCGACCAGGTGGCGCCGATGAGCTCACGAACCGGCAGCGCGTCCAACCGGTCCAGCGCTGCCAGCCAGGCGTCCACCTGACCCTGCGCCAGTTCGGGTATGCGCTGGCCATAAACCAGGCCGCCGGCCAGCAGCACGCCATGCCGGGCATCCCAGATCACCAGATCTCCCTCGGTATGGCCTTGCTCGACTGCCTGGACCCTGAGGATCCGTTGCCCCACGCGCAGCGGCATGCCGGGAGCCAGCGTCACATCCGGCAGCACGATGCGGGTGTCCTTCATGGCCGATTCACCGATGCGGCGGGTCAGGCTGGCCAGGCAGTCAGGGCAACGGCTGGTCATGCCTTCACGCGTCGCGTGGCTGGCTCCGATGCGCAAGCGACCCGATGCCTGCAGGTCGGCAAAAGCCGAATTGGCGAGCACGGTCTCGGCATGCGCATGCGTGTTGATCACCCAGGTGACCCGGGCACCGAACTGGCAATGCAAGGACCCGCGCACCCGCATCCCATGGCGGTGACTGGGACCTGGGTCGACCACCAGTGCCTCACCACCGTCGATCACCACCGCGGTCGGCGCCACATGACCTGCGTTGTCCTTCGCCACATCGGACTCGGCCAGCGGCAGCCAGACCCAGACCGAGGGCGCGACCGGCTGCCAGGCCACGGGTTCGTGGGCCGTGCAAAAGGGATCCGACGCGCCGCGGTCATCCGGACCTGCCGCGCCCGCACATGCGCCCAGCCAGAGGCCCAGGAGGAGCACAAAGGGTCGAATCGCGTTCATGACACCCATGGGCGCACCCGCTCCTTCAAGGCGGACAGCATGGCAGGCTCGCTGCCCAAGTGCCCACAGACTGGCCGGTACAGGTGGGAAACGCCGGCACTGACCGTCCGGGCCAGCCGGTGCCAGCGCACGCTGTTGGCCGATGGGCAGACCGCATCGAAGCGGCCGTGCACCCAGTCCATCCGAATGCCGGCCCTTGCCAGATTCAGGATCGCACGATCCAGCTGACCAGGCCGGACGAAACAGCGCCGGCGAAGATAATGGGCCTGGATGCGGTACTTCTGCCACGATGTCCGGTCCTGGCGCGACAGGCGGGGGCATCTGGCATGGCCCCGGTCACGGCGCAACGCGCGTCTCAAACCTGCGACCTGACGGCGCACCTGTGCGGCCTGGGCTGCAGGCCCCTGGTGCATCAACGCGCGCAGGCTGCGCTCCATGCCCTGCAAGGCGAGCACCTGTTCCACCCGGCGCCAGTGTCTCAGCAGGCGCCGGGCTGTGACACCGGGTGTTCCACTTTGCAGCACCTGTTGCAGCCTGCGCAAGGCGAACGATGTACGGCCAGCTCCCCCTTCTGGCCACAATGGCTCCGGTCCGGCGCGGCGCCGCACGCGCTCGGCCGGCGCCAGCACGCCGCCGCATTCGCGGCGGCTGACTGCAAAGGCGCCCCGCAGTACCAGCCGCTCCACATGCTGGGGATGGCGGTCCGCGTAGGCAAGGGCCAGTACCGTACCCCAAGAACCGGCCAGGATCGACCAGCGTTCGATACCCAACGACAGTCGCAGTCGCTCCAGGTCACCCACAAGGGCCGCGGTGTGGTTGCCATGCAGGTCTGCCCGGGGACGACCGGCCCCACTGCCACGCTGGTCGGGCAGCACAAGCCGTTGCACGGTCCCGGAAAAGGGATCGGTGAGGCCAGCCTGAGCGCCGCTGCCCGGCCCGCCGTGCAGCACCAGCCAGGTCGGCGCGCCCGCTTGCCCCACCGACCGCCAACCCATCCGCCGATGTCCGGCCACCACCAGCCGACGGGAGCCGGGCCAGGCGGCATGCGCCCGGCCGGAATCAGATCGGTGTGACAGGGCATTCATGGCATCGATTTTGCATAACTGGCTGGCAGCCGAACAAGACCTTGGCGTCAGCGGCTGTCAGTCACGATTCATGCCAACACCTGGAGACATTTCATGCAGTGGACCACCCCCGCCTTCACCGACCTGCGCTTCGGATTCGAAATCACGATGTACATCGCCAATCGCTGATCTGCAGCGAACGGTCCTCGGGCGCACGGACCCCAAGCCCGTGCGCCCTTTCTTTTCCTGATAACCCAGGCCCAGATTGCCATGCACATCCGCGTGCTCGGTTCGTCGGCCGGCGGCGGCTTTCCGCAATGGAACTGCAACTGCCCCAACTGCGATGGCCTGCGTCGGGGCGCACTGCGTGCGCGTGCGCGCACCCAGTCATCGATTGCGATCAGCCAGAACGGCACCGACTGGCTGCTGGTCAACGCATCGCCTGACATCCTGCAACAGATACGGGAAAACCCCGTCCTGCAACCGGGCCGCCAGATCCGCGACAGCGGTATTGCAGCGGTCCTGCTCATGGACGCCCAGATCGACCATGTGACCGGCCTGCTGATGCTGCGCGAACGCGGCACGCCCTTGCCCCTGCTGGCCACGCCGGAGGTGATCTCGGACATCTCGGAGGGGTTTCCGCTCACCCGCATCCTGGCCCACTACTGCGGCACCCGGCTGCGCGAGCTGCCCGTTGATGGCAGCGTGGTCGTGTTGCCCGAAGTGCCCGGGCTGGATGTCCGCACCGTTTCGCTGACGTCCCAGCCACCGCCCTATTCGCCCTTCCGGGGCCGACCCCGACCCGGGGACAACATTGGCCTGCTGGCGCGCAACCCGCTCACCGGAGCCCAGCTTTTCTACGCCCCGGGGCTCGCCGCCATCGGGCCGGACCTGCTGGAGCTCATGTCAGCTTGCGACGTGGTGCTGGTCGATGGCACCTTCTGGACCAACGACGAAATGCAGCGCCTGGGCCTGTCGGGCAAGACCGCTCTGGAGATGGGCCACCTGCCGCAGACCGGTCCCGACGGGATGATCGACCAGCTGGACCGCTTGCCGGCGAGAACCCGAAAAATCCTCATCCATATCAACAACACCAACCCCATGCTGGTGGAAGATTCGCCCGAACGCCAGCGGCTGGAGCAGCATGGCATCGAGGTGGCCTTCGATGGCATGGAACTGGAGATCTGACCGTGGACATCGCCCGGACCCTGCGCACCGACGATCACCTGCCCGCCTGGACGCCAGCGGAGTTCGAGGACCAGTTGCGCAACAAGGGGCGGGCCTACCACATCCACCACCCATTCAATGTGCGCATGAACGCCGGTGGCTGCACGCCGGACGAGATCCGGTGCTGGGTGGCCAACCGCTTCTACTACCAGATCTGCATTCCGCGCAAGGACGCGGCCATTCTGGCCAACATGCCGGACCGAGAGCACCGGCGCAAGTGGATCGACCGTATCCTGGACCACGACGGCCACGGTGACCACCAGGGATCGGCCGCCGGTGGCATCGAGGCGTGGACACGCCTGGGCGAGGCGGTCGGCATTCCACGCGACGAACTCTGGTCTCTGCAGGGCGTGGTGCCCGGTGTGCGGTTTGCCTGCGACGCCTATGTGAATTTCGCCGCGCGTGCGCCCTGGCAGGAGGCGGTCTGCTCTTCACTGACCGAGATGTTCGCGCCGCAGATCCACAAGGACCGGCTGGCAACATGGCCCACCCACTACCCCTGGATCGAGGCCGAGGGCCTGGCCTACTTCCGCAGCCGCATTCCGCTGGCCAGTCGTGACGTCGAGCACGGTCTGCAGGTCACCCTCCACCACTTCACCACCCGTGCCGGGCAGCACCACGCCCTGGACATCCTGCAGTTCAAGCTGGACATCCTCTGGACCATGCTGGACGCGATCGAACGGGCGGCCCAGTGACCCCGGACTGTCGATCATGAACACACTGCCCGAACAACCCCGGCTCTCGCGCCGTTTCCGGTTGCAGTATGAAGAGGCCCAGCAGAAATGGGTTCTGCTCTACCCCGAAGGCATGGTCCAGCTCAACCAGAGTGCCGCCGAAATACTGCAGCGCTGCAACGGCGAGCGCAGCGTGGAGCGCATCGTGAACGAACTGGAAGACGCCTTCGGCGTCGCGGGCATCGCCCCCGAGGTACGCGCGCTGCTGGAGGAGGGCCAACGCCGTGGCTGGATCGATTGAGCCAGGTCCGCCACTGTGGCTGCTGGCGGAGCTGACCTACCGCTGCCCGCTGCATTGCGTGTTCTGCTACAACCCCACACAACATGCGCGGCTGCGCGATGAGCTGACCACGGCACAGTGGGTGGACGTGATGCGCCAGGCCCGCGCGCTGGGCGCAGCCCAGCTCGGCTTCTCGGGTGGCGAGCCGCTGCTGCGCGATGACCTGGAAGAACTGGTGCAGGAAGCGCACCGCCTGGGCTACTACACCAACCTGATCACCTCCGGTGTCGGCCTTACACCCGCTCGGGCCCAGAAACTCAAGGATGCGGGCCTGGACCATGTGCAGCTGTCTTTCCAGGACTCGACCCGCGAACTCAACGACTTCCTCAGCCACACGCGAACCTTCGACCTCAAGCAGAAGGTGGCCCGGCTGATCAAAGCGCACGACTGGCCCATGGTCATGAACTGCGTGCTGCACCGGCACAACCTGCCCCATGTGCGCAAGATCATCGATATGGCCGTGGCTCTGGAGGCCGAGTACCTGGAGCTGGCCAACACCCAGTACTACGGCTGGGCCTGGGTCAACCGCGACCACCTGATGCCCACGCGCGACGAACTGGAGCGGGCCGAAGCCGAAGTCAGGGCCTTTCGCGCCGAACAGGAAGCCCAGACCGGCGGGCACCGTTGCCGTGTCCTGTTCGTTGTGCCCGACTACTTTGAAAGACGACCCAAGGCCTGCATGAACGGCTGGGGATCGGTGTTCCTGTCGATCGCGCCGGATGGCATGGCCATGCCATGTCACAACGCGCGTGACCTGCCGGGGCTTGCCCTGCCCAGCGTCACCACGACCCCGGTGGCCGACATCTGGCAGCGCAGCCAGGCCTTCAACGCCTTCCGGGGCGACGCCTGGATGAAGCCACCTTGCCGCGACTGCGACGAGCGCGACAAGGACTTCGGCGGCTGCCGCTGCCAGGCCTTCCTGATCACCGGCGATCCGACCCAGGCCGACCCGGTCTGCAGCAAGTCGCCGTACCACGAACAGGTGGTCAGGCTGGTACAGCAGGCACCGCAGGGCCGGGTCGTGCCCATCGTGTTCCGCAGCGACGACGAGTCGCGACTGCTGCACCCCCAGGCCACGCCGTGAACACCAGGGTCCCGCCGGCACAATCGCACGGGCAGATGCTGGGTGCTGCCGTCGTCAGGCACCTGCCCGGCGCTCGGCTAGGCCCCTCGTCCCTTGATCAGGCCGACCGGGGGCTGTTCCTGCTCTGGCTGGCCTACATGGGTCTGTTGGCTTTCGGGGCCTACCTGCTGTGGGCGCTCGGCGCATGGCATCGGCTGGTCCAGGCCGACCCGACCCGTCTGACCCTGGTCATCGTGGCCCTGTTTGCGGGTTGCTCCCTGTGGGCCGGCCGACGCGCATGGGTGCTGGGCCGGCAGCGCCAGCAACTCGACCTGCTTCGCGAGAGCCGCTCGGCCTCCGGCGGGGGCTGGGCCGGTGAATACCTGCAGCACGCCAGCCGGCCCGGACAATCGGCCGACATCGCTGTGCAGTTGCTGGGCGAACGCGCCCATGGACCCCACGAAATGGCCTGGTGGCTCAACGGCATCCAGCTCAAGCTCGGGCTGCTGGGCAAGGTGATCGGCTTTTCCATTCTGGCCCTGCAACTGGGTCAGGTCGAGAGCTTCGACCCCAGCCAGTCCAGCCGGCTGCTGCGCGATCTCACCGGGGGCCTGGGTATTGCCCTTCTGACCACGGTCACGGGCCTGACCGGCAACATCCTGCTGGGCCTGCAGCTGATGCGGCTGGACCGGTTTGCCGATGTCCTGGTGGCCGATACGCTGGCCGCGGGCCTGAGCCCCACCCTGGATGAAACGGAGTTGCCGCATGGCGATCGGCCGCACGGTTCGTGACACCGAGACCGACCCCTTCTACGACATGTTGTTCAACATGTTGATCGCCTTCGTTCTGTGCTTTGTGGTGGCCCTGATCGCCTTCAACCCTCAGGCCCGAAAGGCGGGCGATGTACCCGCCAAGGCCGAGTTCATGATCACCGTTGCGTGGCCGGACGGTAACCCCAACGACGTCGATGCCTGGGTGCTGGACCCGGCAGGCAAGCTGCTGTGGTTCCGCCAGCGCGACGCCGGCATGCTGCACCTGGACCGTGACGACCGGGGGGCCAAGAACAATACCGTGCTGGTCGACGGGCGCATCATCGAAAGCACGGTGCGCCAGGAAATCGTCACGCTGCGGGGCCTGGTGCCCGGCGAGTACGTGGTCAATGCCCACTACTACGAGAGCAACAACCAGCAGCCGGTGGACGTCTCGGTGACCGTCATCAAGGTCAATCCGCAGGCCGAGATCGTGTTCACCGGTACCCAGCAACTGCCCGGTCCCGGCGACGAGCGCACGCTGGTGCGCTTTTCCATCGACGATATCGGTCGGGTCACCGACCTCAACACCCGGCCGCGCACCATCGTGCAGCGGGCCGGGCTCTGAATCCGAGCCATGATCCCTGCCGTCTCCTCCGAGTTGCTCTGGCTGGCGCTGGTCTATGCCCTGCTGGCTGCCCTGCTTCTGGTGCTGTGCCTGGCCACGCGCTGGCACTGGCTGCTCAAGACCGGCCTGGTGCTCACGGTCAGCGGCTTCTATCTGCTCAGCCACCAGACGCTGCTGGCGGTCTCGGGCTGGCCATCGGAAGACCGCCTGCCCGATCGCTTCCTGCTGCTGTCCGCGGTGTTTGACGAACCCAGCCCGGGTCGCAACCACCCGGGTGCCATTCACCTCTGGGTGCACCCCATGAGAGACAACCAGCCGGTCGAGATGCCCCGCGCCTTCCGCCTGCCATACCAGAAGGACCTGCAGGGCATCCTGGTCGACGGTCTGAAAAAGGCGCGGGACGGCAACAGCCAGATGGGCACGGTGGAGCCGGTGCGTGGCGCAGGTGGACTGGCCTGGCTGCGTCCGGCCGGCAACGACCAGGTCCGGATCAAGCTCAGCGACGTGCCGCGCGCGCAGCTGCCGGGGAAATGATGCTCCCCCCCCTGCGCCGCTTCGCGTCTTCCCCCCCCTCCTACGGGGAGGGTGACCCCGCCTGTGGCCCGACTGAGCCGGTTCCACGGCGGGTGCTGCACGGCACCCTTTCCGCCGTCATGTTGGCCATCGGCCTGTTGGCAGGTTGCAGTGGTCGCGACATGGGCAACGAGTGGTTTCCGCTGCGTACCGGCGATGAACAGCTGTTGTTGGTGAGCTACCAGATGGACGAGCCGCGCGAGCCCGAAGAATGGATCATTCGTGTTCGCAAGCCTTTGGTGTTCCAGGACCAGCCGGTGGCGGTGCGCCACCACTCGGCCGGTGTGAGCTACTACCTGAAGGTGGACGACCTGGGCGTGCGCCGAGTCGCCACGCGCACCGACATCGACGACCAGCCCACCGCCGAGGAGGAGCCGGTCTGGGTGCTCAAGGCGCCCTACCAGGTGGGAAGCGAGTGGACCTCGACCACCGTACCCTATCTGCTGCAACGCAAGAACGAACACCCGCGGGACCTGAAGTACTCGCACAGGGCACAGATGACCTGGCGCATCGAATCGGTGGACGACACCGTGACGCTGGCCCATGGGCGCCAGCTCAAGCCTTGTTTGCGCGTGGTGGGGCTGGCCCGCCTGAACCTCTACACCGACCCGGTGAACGGCTTCACCGATGTGCCCCTGATCCACCGCGAATGGTTCTGCAAGGGGGAAGGCCTGGTGAAGCTGGAGCGGGAGGAGCGGGTGACCGCGGGCTTCATGACCGGCGGCATGCTGAGCGCGGAGCTGGCGCGCTGACCACCCCGCTTCACTCGATGCGCAACGTCTGCACCCAGCGCGCCCCGGGCGTGAAGTCGTCGCGGTCGAAGTGGCCGAACGGCGGTTCATCGGGGCGCTCCGGTGGGGCGCCGATGCGGTTGAGGTCGACCGCCTGCGGTGTACCGACCAGGCCGGACGGTGTCAGGCTGAACTTGAAGATCATGCCGTTCCAGAGCTTGGCGCCGAAGTCGGCCGGCTGCTTGAAGAAGAACAGCAGGTTGTGCTCCAGCCAGGAAAAGTCGGAGGCACTGACCGTGCCCGGATGCGGGTATGGGTAGGGCACGAAGCAGCTGATTTCCTGGGTCGCCGGCAGGCATTTGAACTCGCGCATGGACAGGAAATGGTCCTGCATCACCGCGTGGTCCATCCGGATCCGGAACGTCGAGCGGCCCGCGTTGGCAGGGCCGAAGGTCACGGTGCCGATCCGGACACGCTGGCCGTCGCGCGTCACTGCCACGAGGGATTTCTCACCCTCGGGCAGGACCGGCTGTGCCACCGCGGCGCTCAGCCATAGCGCCGCCGCCAGCGCGGTCAGGGCTTGACGGTCAGCACCCATTCGGACAGCGTCTTGAGGTCGGGCGCGCTCAGGCTGGGGTGGGGTGGCATGGGCACACGCCCCCATTTCCCACGCGAGCCGTTCTGGATCGACTGGGCCAGCGAGGCAGCAGCACCCTTGTCTCCGGCGTACTTGGCGGCGATGTCCGCAAAGGATGGGCCCACCAGCTTCTCAGCATTGGCGTGGCAGGTGTAGCAGCCGGCCGACTTGGCCAGTTCGATGGTCTTGTCCACATCGGCCGCTTGAGCCGTCGAAGCCAGACCCACGGAGAAAGACACCAGCATGGAAGCTGAAACGATTGCACGCATGATCGGTCACCAGAAAACGACAGACAAAAAAATGGATGGGAGCCCGAACGCGACAACGTACGCCAGGGACCCCATCCAGCACACACCGGGGAACCGGCTTCGCCGGCCCTCAGGTATGGTCCCCCCTTCAGGGGAAAGCCGCGCGGCGGCTCAGGGGATTACTTCAGCAGCTTGAAGGTCCAGACCGAACCGCCCTGTTCGAGGAAGTTGACCTTCTTGGCCACTTCGCCGCCCCACAGCGGAACCGCACCACCCCAGCCGGAGACCACGCTGATGTACTGCTCCCCACCCTGCATCCAGGTCACCGGCGGGGCCACGATGCCCGAACCGGTCTGGAACTGCCAGACGATCTTGCCGGTCTTGGCGTCGGCCGCCTTCAGGTAGCCCTCCGGCGTGCCCCAGAAGACCAGATCGCCGACGCTGAGCACGCCGCCCCACAGAGGCGCCTCGTTCTTGACCTCCCACACGATCTTGCCGGTCTTGGGGTTGATGGCGCGCAGCGAACCGATGTAGTCGTCGTACAGCGGCTTGATGGTGAAGCCGGCGCCCAGGTAGGCCGCGCCCTTCTTGTAGGTGATGGGCTCGTTCCAGATCTCCATGCCCCACTCGTTGGCCGGCACATAGAACAGACCGGTCTTCGGGCTGAAGGCCATGGGCATCTGGTTCTTGCCGCCCAGGAACGCAGGCGCAGCGAACACGCTCTTGCCCTTGTTGCCGTCACCGCCCTCACCCGCCGGATCACCCGGGCGGTTCTCGGGCACGAAGTTCGGCCTTCCCGTCTTCAGGTCAATGCCTGTGGCCCAGGTGGTTTTGGTCACGAAGGGGAAGGCGTTCTCCAGTTTGCCACTGGCGGCATCAAGCACGTAGAAGAAGCCATTGCGGTCGGCCTTGGCACCCAGGCGCTTGCCATCCATGTCGAAGGTCACGAACTCGTTGGTGCCGTCAAAGTCCCAGCCGTCGTTGGGGGTGTTCTGGTAGTGCCAGACGATCTTTCCGGTCTTGGGGTCGATCGCCACTGTGGACGACGAGTACAGGTTGTCACCTTTGCGCAGGTGGCTGTTCCACGGGCCCGGGTTGCCCGTCCCGAAGTAGGCCAGACCGGTCTTGGGATCGTAGCTGCCACCCATCCAGGTGGCCGCGCCACCGGTCTTCCACATTTCGCCCGGCCAGGTGGCATTGGTGGTACCGGTGATGCCGTTTTCCTTGCCGTCCTTGAAGCCCATGTGGCCCTCAACCACCGGACGCACCCAGACCATCTTGCCGGTCTTGGGATCGCGCGCCTCGACCCGGCCGATGACACCGAACTCGCCTCCGGACACGCCGGTCATCAGCAGGCCTTCAGCAATCAGCGGGGCCGCGGTGTAGCTGTAGCCTGCGCTGTACTCGTCGATGCGCTCGCGCCAGACCACGCGACCGGTGTCCTGATCGAGGGCCACCAGTTGTGCATCCAGCGTACCGAAAATCACCAGGTTGTCGTACAGGGCAGCGCCGCGGTTGATCACGTCGCAGCAAGGCATGATGCCCTCGGGCAGGCGGTGCTCGTACTTCCAGAGCTTCTTGCCGGTCTTGGCATCCAGCGCGAAGATGCGCGAGTACGACCCGGTCACGAACATCTTGCCGTTGTGGATCAGCGGTTGGGACTGCTGGCCGCGCTGCTTCTCGCCGCCGAAGGACATCGACCAGGCGGGCACCAGACGGTTGATGTTGCGGGCATTGATGTTGGTCAGCGGCGAGTGACGCTGCAACTGGGTGCCAAGACCGTTGCTCAGCACGCTGTCGGTGGTCTTGGCGTCGTTGGCGATCATGGCGTCGGTCACCTGTGCACCCACGTGTGCGGTGGCTGCCATGACCAAAAGGCTCAGTAGCGTACGTTTCACAGTTTGTCTCCTGCTCGTTCATGAGGTTGATGGCGGCGTCCGTGCGCAAGGCCGGGCCGGTGGCGAGCTTCCCAAGCCTCCAGTTCCCGGGTCGCACCCGCATTTGCGCAACATCCGTGCCAACCTCTTGCGTGACACTTGGGCGGTTCCCGGACAGCCCTTGGGGCTATTGGGGGGTCGGATTTGACGCTGCAGGCGCCTTGTACCGATACACCGCGCCGTGACAGTGCTCAAAAATGGCGCAACCCTGGTGTTGCCTGTGTGACAGGCGCCGCCGATGGCCCGATTGCCTCAGCGACCGCCCAGGGCGCGCTGCTCGTAGCGCGGGTACCACTGCGTGAGGGTTCGGTGCAGTTCCACCGGCTGGGCGGCCCAGGCGGCAAACCGTGCCGGCACCGGCTGCGCCAGCAGCTCGGACAGGTCTCGGCCGGCTTCGGCCTGCGCGCCCATGTGACCGGTGAGCCAGGACAGCCAGTCGCGCGTCTGCGCGATGCCCATGCGCCCCTCGTGTACCGGACCGTGGCTGGGTACGACCAGCCTGAACGGTCCCGCGCCCATCAGTGCCTCCAGCCTGTCCAGGCTGGCCAGCCAGCGGGAGAAATCGGCGTGTGGCGTGGTCGGTACCCGGTCGGCAAACACCAGCCCGCCGGCAAACACGACCCCGGTGCTGTGGTCAAGCAGCACCAGGTCATCAGCGGTATGCCCGTCCAGCCGCACCAGCTCCAGCCGGTGCTGGCCGAGGGTGCGGACACCGGGTGCGATCGGCAGGGCCGCCGGTGTCGATGCGGTGCCTTTCATCCAGTCGCCGCACAGGCGGTACAGGTTGTCCGCGTACGCGGCCCCTTCCGCCTGCATACCGGCGATGCTGCCCGCCAAGGCCTCCGCGGGGCGGTCAGGCCAGGCCTGGTTGCCGAAGAAGTAATCCGGATGCAGGTTGAGGTTGAGCACCTGCACGACGGGCTCGGCCGTGGTCTGGCCGATCAGGCGCCGTTGCTGCTCGCCGTACAGCCGGGACGGGCCGGTGTTGATGACAATCACCCCGGCTCCGGTGGCAATGAACGCAGTGTTGATGATGTTGCAGCCGTTCTTGCGGCTGAAGTCATCCACCGCGCCCTCAATGACCCAGGTGCGGGGCGCGATCGCTCGGGCCCTGAGGTCGTAGTCCAGGGTGGTCACGTCGGGGCGTGGCACATGGGCTCGGCCCGGTGCAGCCGTCTGAGCGTGTGCCGTCGACAGCGCCAGTCCCATGACGGCCATCGCCGTGCCAGCCAGCAGGCGCCTCATGACACCAGCTCCACGTCAATGCGGTTGCCGTTGTTGTCCCGACCGGTCAACCTGAAGTTGCCCAGGGCAGCCGTGGGCAGTTCGAAGGTGATGATGGGATTCTCGGATACCGGCTCGTGCAGTCCCAGCTTCCACCAGGGCTGTCCGGCCGCGTCCAGCAGCTCCAGGTGCTCCAGGTAGAAAGCGGGAATGCCCGCCACCAGCCCGGTATCCATCGGGTGCATCACCCTCAGGCGCAGGCGGCGGCTGCCCTCCAGCACATTGCTGAAGAAGCGCGCCTGCACCTGGTTGAGCGTCTGGCTCCAGCTGCCGTCGGCGCGCGTGGCACCGGGCACAGTGCACCCTCCGCCAGCGGCCTGCACCCAGGTGCTGCCCACGTGCCAGCGCCCGTCGGCGGTCTGCACCAGCGCACGCACGGGCGATGCCTGCTCCAGGCGCAGTCGAAACGCCAGCACCGGCAGCGAGCGCAGCGGCTCGAAGTCCAGTACCTCACGCACCGGGTTGCGATCGGCCACCACACGAATGCGCCGGATGCCGCCACCCACGCCGGCCAGTGCCCGGGCGTCGACCAGCACCGGAACGTTCATCGCGTCATCGGCAAAGGCGGGCCCCTTGACCAGCACCCGATCCGAGAACGCCATCGGCGCCTGGCCGATGAACTGCCGGCGAAGGCCAGGCCACTGCATGGAGCCCAGCGGGTCGCCGCCCGTGTGGTCCTCGGCCGCGCGCAAGGCGCCTCCTGGCATGAGGGCTGCGCCCATGCCCCAGCCGACAAATGCCCGGCGACAGATCGTTGTACGGTTCATTCCCCACCTCCTGCCTGATGGGTCAGGCTGCTCCGCGCTGACGGATCCAGCCACGCTGCGGGTCATACCCCCAGAGGGCCAGCACAAAAAACACCACCGAACAGCCCAGCAGCACCGCCCACGCGATGAGGTTGACCTGGCCATGCAGGGCGAAGCGGATCGCCTCGACACCGTGGCTGAACGGATTGAGCTGCGCCGCCTGGTGCAGCCACCAGGCACCCGACTCCTCCAGCTTCCACAGGGGGTAGAGCGCCGGGCTGATGAAGAACATGGGGAAGATCACGAAATTCATGGTACCGGCAAAGTTCTCCAGCTGGCGCACGTAGACCGACAACACCAGACCCAGCGCGGCCAGCATGGCGGCACAACAGGCCATGGTCAGCAGCACCAGCGGGAGGTTCCAGGGCAGCACTGCCACGCCAAACAACCATGCGACCAGCAGGAACACCGTCATCTGCAGCAACGAGAGGCTGGTGCCAGCCAGCAACTTGAACGCCAGCAGCCAGCCGCGCGGCAGCGGCGCGGTCAGCAGCAGGCGCATCACCCCCATCTCCCGGTCATAGACCATGGAAAGCGAACTTTGCATGCCGTTGAACAGCGCGATCATGCCCAGCAGACCGGGCAGCATGTATTCCTTGTATTCGATGTAGGTTTCGTACGGTGGCTGAACAGCGACACCGAACACATTGTGAAAACCGGCTGCAAACACCACGAACCACAGCAGGGGCCGTACCAGGGCCGAACCCAGTCGGGAGGGCTGACGAAGAAAGCGGGACACCTCGCGCCCGACCACGGCGCGCAGAGCCCGCACGAGGTGCAGCATCAGAGACGCGCCTTGCATGCGCTCTCCGCGCGGTCCACGCCCAGGGTGTCCATGGTCTCGGTCGGATGCAGCACGCCGTCCATGGGGGCCATGCCGATGACACCATCACCGTGCGTCAGGAACACGGGCTGGCGCAGCTGGCCATCCCAAGGCCTGAAGCTGAGCGCCTTGCCCTTGAAACCGTCGAGCGTCACTGCACCGCTCCTCAGGGCCTGCAGCTGCGCCGCCGCACCACCCTTGGGCTGGGCCAGCACCGCGGCCGCAATGGCACGGCCAGCCATCCAGGCGGCCCAGTCGTGCCCCTGCATGGCACGCTGGGTCTGGCGCAGGAAACGCCGGGTCAGCTGGGGCGCCCCATGCCGCTCCCACTGCGGGTGCCAGGCCAGCGGCACCAAGCCGGAGGCTCCCGCCACCGGTCTTGGCCACTGGGTGGCGTAGGGCACGGTACGGGCAAACTCGCCATCGCTGTCGATCACCACCACCACCTCGTGCTGCCGGTCACCGGTGAGCAGGCGCAGGTTGCCCAGGTCCTTTTCTCGCGGGTCCCCACTGAGCTTGAACGGCCGCTCCTGCACCAGCTGGACACCGAAGCGCTTGGCCGAGCGCCTGAAGGCCTCCAGCTGCACCGCGTCGTCCTCCAGCGGGCCATACAACACCAGCACCTTGGTCCAACGGCGTGCGGCCAGGTACTGCGCCAGGGCATCACCGGTCATGGCACGGCTGGGGTAGGTGTGCAGCAGATGGGGCTGGCAGTCCGCCCCGCGCAGCGCATCCGCATCCTGCGACACATTGAACAGCAGCGCCGACCCAAGGACGCCCGGTACCTGACGCGCCAGTTCCTTGAGCAGGGGCACCGGCAGATCAGCGACCACGTGCTGTATGCGGGCTGCCTTGAGCTGCTGCAACAGCGGGCCCAACTGATCCGGCCCGGCCAGCGTGAACGGCTTGATCTCCAGCGCCATATCCTGCGTGCCCAGCTCGTAGGCCGAGTCCGAAGCCGCCAGCCGTACCCCCTCTATGGCAGGCGTCGTGGGATGCCCGGGGTAGGCGCGCTCGGCGCGACGCGGTGCGTAGCGGGGGTCACGCTCCAGCGACACCACCGCCACCGGCACCTGCGTGGCCGCCCAGGCCTGCAGGCCCGGCAAGGCCGCGGCCAGGGCCAGGCAGCCGGCCAGCGACCAGCGCAGCCCTGCCCTCATCGGCTCACCAGCACCGAGTGCGGCACCCGCCCCACAGGCACCGTGCGTACCGGCCGGGCCTTGGCACCGGACACATCGATCACGGTCATGTCATCCGACAGCCCGTTGGCCACATACAGCGTCTTGCCATCCGGGCTCAGGTCAACGCCCCAGGCGCGCTGGCCGGCCAGCACCAGCTGTTTGACCTGCCGCGAAGCCACATCCACCTCGGCGACATGGTTGGCACGACCCAGCCCCACCCACATGCTCTTGCCATCCAGGCTGGGCACCAGACCCACCGGCATCACGTCGGAATCGCGAAAGCCCTTGACCTTGAAAACCACCGTGTGTTTGACCGCCTGGCTGGCCAGATCGATGATGCTGACCGAGTTGCTCAGCTCGTCGCTCACCCACAGCTCGGTTCCGTTGGCTGCCGGCATGAAGCGGCGCGGCCGCTTGCCCACCTTGATGTCCTTGACCACCTTGCGGCTGTTCAGGTCGATCACATGGACCACGTTGGCCACCTCGGACGTGACAAAGGCGAACTTGTTGTCCTTGGTCACGTAGATGCCCTCGGGCTCGCCGCCGGTGGCAACAGTGAACAGCTCCTTGCCAGTGGCCATGTCGTAGGCGGCCATCACGTTGTCGTCCTCGATCGACACGTAGATGGTGCTCTGGTCACTGTTGAAATCGAAGATCTCGGGGCTCTCACCCAGCTCCATGGTGCGAACCATCTTTTTCGTGGCCACATCGATGACACCGAGTTCGTTGCTGTTGCCGCAGCACACGTACATGGTCTTCTTGTCCAGGCTGAACACCATGTGGCGCGGACGTTCACAGGTGTCGATGGCGCCGATGCGGTCACCCTTGGCGTTGAACATGTAGATCTTCTTGTCCTTCTCGCTGGACACATAGACCGTGCTGCCCGGCTGGGCCAGTGTTCCCAGGCTCAGGCCGGACAACAGAAGGGACAAGCCCAGACGCGTGGCGGAAAGAGCGGGTCGGCGAAAAAAACTCATGCGTGTCTCCTTGATTCTCCAGATGGCCCAGGCCAGCCTCGGCCGGGCCTGGGCAGGTCAGGCAGCAAATTCAGTGCCATCCGCACGGGAACGGTTCTTGCGGACAGTCGCAAGGCCGGTGGCCGGCTTCAAGGTTGGTCACCCGCCAACCGCCGGCAGAGCCCGTCGCCGGGTGCCTCTGGACGCTGCGGAACATGTCCCCACCGCCGAACCAATATGCCACATCGACTGCCCGCTGCAACGCTCCGAAATGACACAGGGAAAACCCGCATGTCACGTCGTCGCGCGCTGGCCGGTCTGCTGGCAGCGGCGTGTGCGGCTCCGACGAGCCGGTCTGCCACATCCGGCTGGCCCGACAGGCCCATCCAGCTGATCGTGCCCTGGCCAGCCGGCGGCGCCACCGACCTCACCCTGCGCATCCTGTGCGAGGAAGCCGAGCCGCTGCTCGGCCAACGGCTCATCGTGATCAACAAGCCGGGCGCAGCCGGGACGCAGGTGGCACCGGCGCTGAAAATGGCCGAGCCCGACGGCTACACGATTGGGCAGGTGCCCATCACGGTCTACCGTCACGCCCTGATGCACGCCGTGCCCTGGAATCCGCTGAACGACCTCAGCCCCATCATCCAGGTCTCGGGCACCACATTCGGCGTGCTGGTGCCAGCGGCCAGCCCTTGGCGCCACCTGAAGGACATGATCGACTGGGCGCAGCTACACCCGGGTGAACTGCTGCTGGGCTCCACCGGCATCGGTACCACCGCCCACCTGGCCATGGAGGAGATCCTCATCGGGCAAGGCGTCCGCTACGTCCATGTGCCATACAAGGGGACGGCCGACCAGATGCTGGCGATAGCCGGAGGGCAACTGATGGCCGGCGTCAACTCGACCGGCTTTGCACCCTGGGTCGACCAGGGCAAGCTGCGCCTGCTGGGCATCTTCAGCGCACAGCGAAGCCCCCGCTGGCCCGATGTGCCCACGCTGGTTGAAATGGGCTACCCGCAGGCGGTCTACACCTCCCCCTGGGGCCTGGCCGCTCCGGCGGGAACGCCCGAGGCCATCATCCAGAGGCTGCACGATGCCTTTCGCACGGCCATGCACACCGAACGGCACCGCCAGGCCTTGGCGCGCTACGATCAGCACCTGGACTACCTGAACACCCAGGACTACCGGCGCGCCCTGCTCGCCACGGTGGCCCACGAACGCAGCCTGCTGTCCCGCATGAAACTGCTCCACCGAAGCGAGGTCGATCGATGACCGGGACCGACCCCCTGCTGAGCGCCACCGGTCTGCACAAGTCCTATGGCGGCAAGCCGGCCCTCAAAGATGTCAGCTTCGCCATCCGGGCCGGCGAAATGGTGGCCCTGCTCGGCCCGAACGGCGCCGGAAAGTCGACCCTGCTTCAGTTGCTCACCGGCCTGTTCAGCCCGGACAAAGGTGAGGTTCAGGTGCTCGGGCACGACATGCGCACCCATCCCGCCCGCGCGCTGGCTGGCCTGGGCGTTGTGTTCCAGCAGATGGCGCTCGACCTGGACCTGTCGGTACGGGCCAACCTGCTGTTCCACACCGACCTGCACGGACTGCCACGGCGCCTGGCCAGCGAACGCATCGAACAGCAGCTGCAGACCCTGGGTCTGGGCGCACAGGCCGGTGCGGTGGTTCGAACCCTGTCAGGCGGCAACCGGCGCAAGGTGGAGCTGGCCCGCGCGCTGCTGCATGAACCCCGGGTGCTGCTGATGGACGAGGCCACGGTCGGGCTCGATCCCGCCTCGCGCCAGCAATTGCTGTCCACCATGCACACGCTGTGTCACGCCCGGGGCATGGCCGTGCTGTGGGCCACCCACCTGATCGAAGAGGCCCAGGGTGCAGACCGCCTGCTGCTGTTGCACCAGGGGCAGGTGCGCTTTGACGGCCCGATCGACTGCTTCATGGCCAGTGCCACCGAGCCCGACTTTCATGCCGAGGTGTTGCGCCAGCTCACACCAGGCCAGGCCCTGGCCTGACCCCTGCGCTCGTCAGAAGGCGTAGCTCAGGCTCGCTCCCACTCCCCATTGGCGCCCGGGTGCCGGCTCGAAGAACCGGCGGTTGCCTTCGTTGGCAATCACCGAACCCACGTAGGCCTTGTCCGCCAGATTGTCCAGACGCAGGTAGGACTTCAGACGCCAGTTGCCAATGGCCTGCTCCCAGCCCAGGCGCAGATTGAACAACGTCGCGGCGTCGGTGCGGTCGGAGTTCAGGTCGTCGACCACCATGCGCCCCAGGTGCACCACCTCCAGCGCGCCGGTCAGCCCAGGAACGGCCTGCGGCTTCCAGGCCAGCTCGGCGAACAGCTGCCGGTCCAGGGTGCCGGGAATGCGGTTGCCCTTGGCCACCTGCGCACCGCTGCTGCTGGCAAAGGCGTCGGCAAAGCGGGCATTGAGCGTGGAGAACGCCAGGTGGGTCTGCCATTCGGGTGTCCACTGCGCGCTGTGCGCCACCTCGATGCCCGAGCGCCGGGTCTTGCCCGCGTTGGTGTAGATGGTGCGGCCGCCACCGCTGGAGGCCACCACGATCTCGTCCCGCGTGCCGATGTGGAACAAGGCGACGTCCAGCCGCTGCTGCGCGGTCAGACGGGTCTTGTAGCCCAGTTCGACGTGGGTGCTTCGGGCAGAAGCCAGGTCGAGGTTGGGGCCACTGGCACCTGTTCTGTAGGCCAGTTCCGTGAAGGTCGGTGTCTCGAACCCGCGGCCCACATTGACGTACAGGTTGCTGTCCGGCCCCAGGTGCCGCGTCAGGCCGATCACCGGGTTGGTGGCCGAGAAGCGCGCCTGACCGCTGTCATCCGGGTTGCCCGGGCGGATGAAGAAATCCTTCACATCGAATCGCACGCGGTTGGCTCGAAGGCCGGCCACTGCGCTCCAATCTTCGTTGATCGCCCAGTCGGCCTGGGCGTAAACGCCCGTGCTCTGCACGGTGTCGTCTTCGTCGCGCTTGAGTTCGCCCCGCGAACCGAAATTGTTGATGAAGCCCCGCCGGCGCTCGCTCATGCGCTCCACATCCAGCCCGACGCTGTAGCTCAGCTGCCCTGCGCCCAGTGGCAAGCGTCGGCTGTAGCGCAGGCCGGCACCGCTGTACTCGCGGTCCAGGTCGACAATGCCGCCCGCCGCCGTGGGAGCCTGCTGGAACATCAGGGGAATCGACAACCGGTTGTCGAGATCGCGCTGGCCCGCATACACCCGGCCCATCAGCTCACTGCGATCGTCCAGTTTCTGGTCCAGCACCAGCCCGAGTTGCCGCTGCGACACGTCCTTGCCCGCCTGGTACTCGGTTGACCGGCTGTCTGCCTGGCGCGGGTTGTCGGCCAGCTGGGCACGGGTCAGGCCCAGAGGATCGCCCGAGACCGGCTGGTCGAACACATTGGCCACCACCGTCAGCCGCGTCCGGTCGCTCAGCTGGGTGCGCAGGCGGGCATTGAGGTGGCGCCGCTCGGCAGCGCTGTTCTGGCGCCAGCCATCGGTGCGGAAATCGCTCAGATCGAGCACGTAGTTCACCGCCCCCTGCTGTCCGGCCGCCTGCAGGCCCCAGCGCCGAAGGCCGTTCGAGCCGGCGTCCAGGCTGCCCCTCAACTCCGGCTTTTCGGGTCCGTCGGCCGTGAACACCTGCACCACGCCCGCCGACGAGTTGCCATACAGCTGCGCCAGCGGCCCCCGCAGCACCTCGATGCGCCCGGCCGATGGCAGGCTGATCGTCGAGGCCTGCCCCTGGCCGTCGGGCATGGTGGCCGGGATGCCATCCACAATCAGCCGCGAGCCTCGGATGCCGAAGGGCGAGCGCGAGCCCGATCCGCGAATCGACAGCTGCAGGTCCTGGGCGTAGTTCTGGCGGTTGAGCACGGTGATGCCCGGCACCCGGTTGAGCGACTCCGACAGGTTCACCTG
>JALOSN010000443.1 GCA_025458415.1 Hydrogenophaga sp. | reverse complement strand
TGACGGGGGCGTTTTCATGGCGAATCGGCGTCGACGACCCCACCCGTTCCGGGCGGAGCGTCTGGGGGCGGATCAGGCCTCGCGTTCGTTGAGCAGGTCGGCGATGCGTTTGCCGGCCAGGATCGAATGGTCCATGTTGTAGTACTGCCAGTCACCGAATCGGCCGCAGGGGTGGATGTCGATGCCGACCAGCCAGTCGTGGATGGTCTTGACGTTCTGCTCGTAGTCGAGGTCGTAGATCACATAGGCCGGGTCCACGGTCAGCACATCGGCGGCCAGCACCTCGTCGTCCGGGCGCATGATCTTGGCCTTGATCAGGCCGTCGATGGTGGCCTGGATCAGGGCTTCTCGACCCTGCACCCGCAGCGGGCGGTGCTTGGAGTAGGAGATCTCGCAGCAGACCGAGCTGGTGCCCGGCGGGCAGGTCTTCTCGGACGCATTGCGGGGGAAGCTGATCCGGTGGAAGATGAAGTCCTCGGCCTCATGGAAGTAGAGCCAGTGGTAGGGGCTCATGTCAGGCCGGTTGATGCCGATGTTGACGCACTCGATCTGGTTGAACTGCAGGCCGTTGATGGCGTCCAGCACGTGCTGCGGGATGTCGTCGATGAAGTGCGGCAGGTGGGTCAGCGACAGCGTGTAGACCAGGTTCTGGTAGCCCACCACCTTGCCGGTGTTGAAGGTGACCTGCTTGGACTTGGGGTCGATCTTGGTGACCGTGTGGTTGAGGTGGATGTTCTTCACCCCCTTGGCCAGCGCCACCGGCAGGGACTCGATGGCCCCCTCGATGGGATACCAGAACTCCTGGTTGAATCCGGTGCGGTCTTCTTCGTGCTGCAGTGCGCCGCGCAGCACGGCCTCGAAATCGGGCTCGGGCACCCGCCGGTCGATCCAGCTGAAGTTCATGTACTTCGGATCAATGGTCCAGATGCGTTCGGCATAGGGGATCATGAGTTGCTCGGCAATGCCTTTGCCGAAGCGCCAGTACATCCACTCGCGGTAGTTCTGCGGCTTGGGGCGGTCCGGGTTGCGCAGCACCTCGACCAGGCCGCTCAGGCACTCGATCACGTCCTGGGCCGGCAGGCCATACAGGTGGGCCTGATAGGGGAACTGGGTGTAGAGGTCGTACTTGCCGTGGTAGATGAAGGCCTTGCGCTTCTTGATCTCCAGGTTGCCCTTGAGCAGGGTGTGGATCAGCTCGGACCGTGTAGAGGATGTGCGGGGCGTAGTCGAACAGAAAGCCGTTGACCTCCTCGGAGCGGCACAGGCCGCCGACCTCGTGCAACTTCTCGTAGACCTGGTAGTCCCCGTTCTTGAGGTGGTAGCCGGTGCTCAGGCCGGTCAGGCCTGCGCCCAGGATGAGGTTCTTGGTGGTTTCCATGGGTTTCTCTTTCGTCGTTCAGTCGGGCGGCAGCGACGCGGGTCTCCGCCAGGGGTCAGGTACGCCGCAGCACGCTGCGGATGACCTGCTCGAGGCCTTTGCCCAGCTGAGGCAGGGTGCAATTCGCCAGGAAGGCCTCATAGCCCTTGCGGGCGATCGACTGGCGCAACTCCGGATGGTTCTTCAGCTCCAGGATCGCGTCAGCCAGGGCACGCGGGCTGGCAGGATCGACCAGATAGACGTTTTCCCTGTGGCTGAGCAATTCCTGCACCGGCTCGTTGCGCCGGGTGATGATGGGCTTGGCCATGCCGATCGCCTCGACCACCTTGTTGGTCACGACCAGCTTGGCTCTCGCATTGTCGCCAAAAATGCCAAGGCACACATCGGCGCGGGCCATTAGCACGGCGAGCTCGGCATAGGGGACCGAGTCGATGAACTTGACATTGCGCAGACCGATCTGGCGCGCATGCTCCATGTCCTCGGCGTAGGTGATGCCCTTGCCGACAATCTGAAAGTTCACCCCTTGGTCTTCCAGCAGCTTGGCCGCATCGAGGATGATGCGCACGCCATGGAAGGGCGAGAACTCGCCGTGGAAATGCACCAGGAAGCCATCGTGTGGCTGATCGGATTCGCGCGGATGGATCACCGAGTCGTCCAGTGCCAGGAAAATGCGGTGCATCTTCGAGGTGCTGGACCGGATGATCTGGCAGAAGTGCCCGATCATGTGGTTGGAGTCCAGGATGGAGGCACTGGACATCTTGTAGGACAACCAGTCGGCCAGTGCGTAGACCTTGGCCATGAAGCTGCCCGGTTTGGCCTTCTGGCGGTCGAACACCATGGTTTCGTAGGTGCCGATGTACAGGTCAAAGACGATCGGCTTCCACGTCAGCAGACGCACAAATGGCACCAGCAGCTGCCCGTAGAAGCCCACCAGCACCACATCGCATCGGGGCGCCTTGATCAGGGTCTGCCACAGCAGACGAGGGTAATTGCTGAACGCCTTGTCGGGAGGCAGGACGGGCACCACCTCCATGCCTTGGTGGCGCAATGCCTGGATGACGTTGCGTGTGCGCGAATAGGTGGCCTCACGGCCAGCCACATAGAGGACTTTCATGCAGGTATTGTCAGCGAGCGGTGCCCAGGGAGCGACCGTTCGCCGATTGCGGTTCAGAATCGGATGCGGGTGAGCAGGTTGAAGCGCTGGTCGTCCCTGCCGTCACCGCGGATGGCAGCAAAAGTGGCGAGCATGTCGACCTGCCGGGTCAGCTGAAGCTGTGCGTCAAGTTGCAGCTCGGTCTGGCGCAGCGTGGGGCGGGCAATGCTCTCGCGCTGGACCGCGCCGAAGCCACCGGTTTCACGCATCGATACCTGGACCGGATCACGCTGCAGGCTGGTGCGGTGCAGGACGCCGGCGGACAGGCGCAGGCGGCGCTGCTTGCCCAGGTCAATGGCTTCGGACTGGACGTCCAGGCCCAGGGCCGACTGCCATTCGCCGGTGCGGCGGGCGTTGTACAACACGTCGCTGGTGTAGAGGGAGCGGCCCAGCATCGGATCGAGCTGGTGGCTCAGGTGGGTGACCGACACCCAGGGTGACAACCAGACACCCCCCTGGCGGGAGGTGTGCCGCAGCTTCTGCTCGAACGACCAGGTGGTGCCGGTGCCGGAGTTGGTGAACCGGTCGTTCAGCAGGTCGTCGAACCGGCGAGAACTGGTCGCTGAAGTAGCGCGGGGTGCGGGCGTTGCTGAAGGCCATGCCGAAGCGGCCGGTGCGCAGACCCGTCTCGCCATGGGGGCGGTAGCTCATGGCCAGACCGCTTCGCACCGGATCGGACTGTCGTGACAGACTGTCGGCGTTGAGCCGGGCCAGATGCCCGATGGCTGTGGAGGGGTCGAAGCTTGAACCGGTTCCGGCCTGCTTCAGGTTGCCCAGTGCGTGCAGTTGCATGCCGGACACCGGTTGCTTGCGATCGGCGTAGCTGAGCACCAGCAGTTCGCGATCGATGTCCTGGTTCAGGCGGGCCGCGGCCTCGGCACCTGCAGACACCGTGCTGGCCCATTCCCAGCCGCGGGTGATGTAGTGCTCGAAGGTGCGGGAGATGATGGTCTGACCGCGGTTGCCGAAATGCGATCCGTCAAAGTACAGGTAGTCCACCGCCGAGGCGGCGCGGCTGGAGCTTGTGATGTTGGTGAAACCGTAGCGTTGCGGGTTCTCGTAGATGCGGTTGAAAACCGTGAACAGGTCCACCGCCACGATGTTCGGGTTGGCGTTGGCCTGCTCGGCGACGAAGTTGTTCCACGCCACCACCTGGCCCGCCGTGCTGTCGCTCGCATTCGGGTTGCGGCTCCAGTCGTGGATCTGGGTCACGAAAATGCGGTTGCGGCCATTGGCCGCTCCCGCTGCGATCAGCTGGTTGATACCGTCAAAGTAGCCGGCCCGGGCGGCCCGCAGGTTGTCTGCGCTGCCGTTGCGTCCGATGTCGTTGTAGCCGAAGTAGACAACGGACAGGTCGCCGTCCCCGATAGGGGTGCCGCCGGTGCGGAAGGTGTCGACCTGCCGGTCGAACGCGGTGGTCGTGCCCTTGGCAGCACGCGCGCCGCCGATCGCATAGATCTCGAGTTCGTCGGAGCGTCCCCGGCCGTGAAGCTCCTTGGCCCAGTTCAGTGTGCGGCGGGTCTCCGTGTAGTCCAGCGCCGAGTAGCTGTCACCGAAGACCCGGAGGGCACCCACGCGGACTTCGTCGTAGGAACGCGCACCGGCGGGTGCAAACGGGTTGCTCGCCAGCGCCCCGGGCGGTGCATCTCCCTGCCTGCCACCCGAGCTGGAGCAGGCGGCCAGGGTCAGGCTCAGCACGATGGCCGAGCACAGGGCGGTGCGGCGGAGGGCAGGCGTCATGGCGGCAACGGGGTGAAACGAGGGAAACAGAAGAGAGCGGCCGGCGGCTTCAGTCGCTCTCGAACAGGTCGCGGGTGAACACCTTGTCGCGCACGTCGTACAGTGCGGGTGTCATGCGGTTGGCGATGATCAGGTCACAGGACTGTTTGAAGGTGTCCAGGTCCCGGATCACGCGCGAGTTGTAGAACTCGTCGTCCTTCAGGGCCGGTTCGTAGACCACGACCTCGATTCCCCTGGCCTTGACGCGCTTCATGATGCCCTGGATGCTGGACGAACGGAAATTGTCCGAGCCGGCCTTCATGATCAGGCGGTGAACGCCCACCCGACGGGGATTGCGGGCGATGATGCTTTGGGCAATGAAGTCCTTGCGCGTGGTGTTGGACTGGACGATGGCCTGGATCAGGTTTTGCGGCACGTCCTGGTAATTGGCCAGCATCTGTTTGGTGTCCTTGGGCAGGCAGTAGCCGCCATAGCCGAAGGAGGGGTTGTTGTAGTGGGCGCCGATCCGCGGGTCCAGGCCCACGCCCTCGATGATCTGACGCGAGTCAAGCCCGTGCACCGAAGCGTAGGTGTCCAGCTCGTTGAAGAAGGCCACCCGCATGGCGAGGTAGGTGTTGGAAAACAGCTTGACCGCCTCGGCCTCGGTCGGGTCGGTGAACAGCAGCGGCACGTCGGGGCGCTGGCAACCCTCGCGCAGCAGTTCGCCATAGATGCGCCCGGCCTCACCGCGATCGCCCACGATGATGCGCGACGGATGCAGGTTGTCGTGCAGGGCTTTGCCCTCGCGCAGGAACTCGGGGGCGAAGATCAGCCGGTTGCCGCAACCCAGGGCCTGCCTCGTCTTGACCGTGAACCCCACGGGTACCGTGGAGCGGATGACCATGACGGCCCTGGGCTCGATGGCCATCACGTCCCGGATCACCGCTTCCACCGAACCGGTGTTGAAGTAATTGGTCACCGGGTCGTAGTCGGTCGGCGTGGCAATCACCACATAGTCGGCGCCCTGATAGGCCTCCTGCTTGTCCAGGGTGGCGCGCAGGTTCAGGGGTTTGTGGC
>JALOSN010000024.1 GCA_025458415.1 Hydrogenophaga sp. | reverse complement strand
GCGAACGGCTTCTGAAAGGCCGGGCGGAATGAGGGTCTGCAGGTTCTTGAACCGGGATTGAAGCCTGGCGTTGCCCCCACAGTGATCGCTGTGGAGATGCGTGTTGAGCAGGAGCTGCAGACTGTCGCTGCCCAGCGCATGGGCCACCAGCGCGCAGGTCTGTTCGGAATGGCTGTGGTAGCCGCTGTCGACCAGGGCCGTCGGCCCGTCACCCCGCAGCAGGATGTTGTTGGCTGACAGCCAGCCTCGTTGGAAGACTTCGATGCCCAGATCGGACAAAAGCGCTTGCGCGTGGCCAACGCTGTACACCGTGGTGGAAGATGTGCCGTTCATTGTGGGCGCAGTGCCCTCCGAAGGATCTTGCCCACGTTGGTCTTGGGCAGCTCATCACGGAACTCGATGTACTTTGGCCGTTTGTAGCCGGTCAGGTTGTCGTGGCAGTAGCGAGCCACATCTTCCTCGCGAAGGCTGGGGTCTGACCTGACCACGAACAGTTTCACAGCCTCGCCCTGGCGTTCATCCGGAATACCGACAGCCGCGCACTCAAGGACACCAGGACACATGGACACGACGTTCTCCAGCTCCGTCGGGAAGACGTTGAAGCCGGAGACCAGGATCATGTCCTTCTTGCGATCCACGATCCGGGTGTAGCCGGAGCCGTCCATCACACCCACGTCGCCCGTACGCATGAAGCCGTCCGGTGTGAAGGCGCGGGCTGTCTCCTCGGCCTGGTTGTGGTAGCCCCGCATCACGTTCGGACCCCGGATACAGATCTCCCCCTGTTCACCCAGTGGCAGGCTGTTGCCCTCATCGTCCTTGATGGCGATCTCGATGCCGGGCAGGGGCAGGCCAATGGTGCCACTGAACTCATGGCGGTTGACCGGGTTGTTGGTGCCCATGGCGCAGGTCTCGCTCATGCCCCATCCTTCAACCATCGGGGATCCGGTCAGCGCCTGCCATTGACGGGCCGTACCTTCCGACGCGGCCATGCCACCCGCCTGCGACACGAGCAGCTGGGAACAGTCCACTTGCCTGAAACGTGGTTCATTCAGCAGTGCATTGAAAAGGGTATTGACAGCCGGCAGGATATGGAACGGCCGCCGCTTGAGCACATCCACGAAACCGGGAATGTCGCGCGGGTTGGGCACCAGGGTGAGCTTGGCACCCCAGCGGATGGCCACCATGCTGAGGCTGAGCGCGAAGATGTGGTAGAGAGGCAAGGCGGCGATCGCGTTGATGCGACGCAGATCCCCGACCTTGTGCAGGGCGGGTGTGAACCATGCATCGGCCTGCAGCACGGCAGCGACCACGTTGCGGTGGGTCAGGATGGCGCCCTTGGACAGCCCTGTCGTGCCACCCGTGTACTGCAGAAAAGCAATGCTGTCAGCGCTCTGCTGAACCGGTTGCAGCCGCAGGCCCTCCCCCTCGCGGATGGCACGCCTGAATGGGACGATCACGCGCTGGCCAACAGGCCCACTGAGGGGAATCTGGAAGGCCGGGACCTTCTTGGCCAGGTGGCGCAAGGCAAAGGTGACCCAGCGCCCGTACCAGAAACCCAGCATGTCCCCGACACTGGCGACGACCACCGTTCTGACCTGTGTCCGGTCGATCACCTTTTCGAGAATGTGCGCAAAGTTCTCCAGCACCACGATGGCCTGGGCACCGGAATCCTGCAACTGGTGCTCGAGTTCACGCTCCGTGTACAGCGGATTGACGTTCACCACCGTGTAACCGGCGCGCAGGATGGCCGCCATGGCGATCAGGAACTGGGGAACGTTGGGCAGCATGACAGCCACGCGGTCCCCCGGTGCCAGCCCCTGCGACTGCAGCCACGCGCCCAGCGCCGCACTGAAATGATCCAGCTGCCCGTAGCTCATCCATCGTTCCATGCAGACCGTGGCGGCCTCCTGCCTGTGCCGCTGGAACGCCTCTTCCAGCAGGGCTGTGAGTGAGCGGTATTGGTCGGGGTTGACGTCGTGAGGAACGCCTGCCGGGTATTGGGACAACCAGGGACGGGTCATGGGTGGTGTCGGTGCGCCTTGAACGGAAAAACCATTGTGGACCGAGGCTCGGGCGCTGCGCTCAGGGGCAGCCCTAGGTTGCTGTCACGAAAAGCTCAGCCGCTGCCTTCGCTTTGCCGCAGCGCATCGGACAGTCGTCGGCAAGCGCGGCTCTCGTCAGCCTGGTCCAGCAGGGACAACCAGTCCGACTCCCGCTGTTCGATGCAGTCCAGGAAGGCGCGCGCATCGTCCAGCCGCGCAAAGGCGTCGAACCCACGCTCCAGGAAGCGTTGCAGAGCGCCAAGTCCGGCGGCCTCGGCCGGGCGGTGCATCATGCGAAGCGCCATGCGCAGGGACTTTCGCCGGGTCAGCCGCTGCAGCTCGTCGCCCAGATGGCGCACGACCCGCAGCTGGTGCCGGCGCGACTCGGGTTGCCCGGTCAACCGCCATGCACCGAGGTAGCGTGCAGCGGCCGCCTCACGACCCGCCAACCCTTGCCAATGACGGGCCATCGACAGGTCCAGTGACTCGGTCAGTGCATGCAGTTCGGCCAGGTCGCAGGCAAGCTGCCCGACTTCATGGGGAAACAGGTGCTCGATGGCACCCGCGATGCGGCCGAACTGACGGTCGCGCTCGCTGAAGTCGCGGGCGCCGTACAGCTCTTCCAGGAAAAACCGGGCGGCATCGGATCGGCCTGGATCGGCAAGCATGTCCTGGTAAGTGGCCATGAAGCGCCGGGCCTGAAACGCTTTGACCTCCAGCAAGGCACCCGACAGACCCAGCTCCTGCGTCTGTGCGCGCAATGCGTCGACACGTGCGAGGTGACTGCGGATGTCGTTGGCGGGTGTTGGTGTGTCGGACATTTGACGAAACAAGGAGCGCGGGCAGGCAAACCAGGGCCACGCTGTTGTGTGGGCGGTCCGGCTGCGTGCGGGGCTGAGAAGGAGCATAACGCGCGCCGCCGGCACGGCCGTGCTTGTCAGCCGGCCCGATTCTGGCTGATAATTGACGTTTACGTAAACGTCAATTGGTGGCGGAATGAGACCTGAACCCGGCCAAGCCGACAACCTGCGCCATCGCGTGCAAGAAAGCCTGGACCGCCAGGGCATGATGCAGCAACTGGGGGTCCGCCTGCTGGAAGTGGGACCCGGTACGGTCAGGCTGGCACTGCCGTACTCCGACAGGGTGACGCAACAGCAGGGCGGTTTCCACGGCGGCGCCATGGGTGCGCTGGCGGACATCGCCGGAGGCTATGCCGCGCTGACCGTCGCCCCTGAAGGCATGGAGGTCACGACCGTGGAGTACAAGATCAACTTTCTCGCGGCGTTCCAGGGTGGCGAACTGCAGGCCACCGGACGGGTGTTGCGCGGTGGCAAGCGCATCATCGTGACCACCGCCGAGGTGGTGCACGTGGCGGCCGACGGCAAACGATCGGACTGCGCGGTGATGCAGCAGACCCTGGTGCCCGTTCCCAAGACCTATTGACACCCCGTGCCCATCCCGTTCATCAGGAGACAACCATGACCAATCTGCCCGGCCTCAATTTCCAGCTCGGTGAAGACATCGACGCCCTGCGCGACGCGGTACGCGACTTCGCGCAGGCCGAGATCGCGCCCCGCGCGGCACAGATCGACCGCGACGACCAGTTCCCCATGGACTGCTGGCGCAAGATGGGCGAGCTGGGCGTGCTGGGCATCACCGTGCCCGAGCAGTACGGTGGCGCCAACATGGGCTATCTGGCCCACATGGTGGCCATGGAAGAGATCAGCCGCGCCAGCGCCTCGGTGGGCCTGTCCTATGGCGCACACAGCAACCTGTGCGTGAACCAGATCAACCGCAACGGCAGCGAGGCGCAGAAGGCGAAGTACCTGCCCAAGCTGATCAGCGGCGAACACGTGGGCGCGCTGGCCATGAGCGAGCCGGGCGCAGGATCGGACGTGATCAGCATGAAGCTCAAGGCCGAGGACAAGGGGGGGTACTACCTGCTCAATGGAAGCAAGATGTGGATCACCAACGGCCCCGATGCCGATACGCTGGTGGTGTACGCCAAGACCGAGCCGGAGATGGGCGCGCGCGGCGTGACCGCCTTCCTGATCGAGAAGGGCATGAAAGGATTTTCCATCGCGCAGAAGCTGGACAAGCTGGGCATGCGCGGCAGCCACACCGGCGAGCTGGTGTTCCAGGATGTGGAGGTGCCGGCCGAGAACATCCTGGGAGGCCTGAACAATGGCGCCAAGGTGCTGATGTCGGGGCTGGACTACGAGCGCGCGGTGCTGACCGGCGGGCCGCTGGGCATCATGCAGGCGGTCATGGACAACGTGATTCCCTATATCCATGACCGCAAGCAGTTCGGCCAGAGCATCGGCGAGTTCCAGCTGATCCAGGGCAAGGTGGCCGACATGTACACCGTGTTGCAGGCGGCGCGCAGCTTCGCCTACACGGTGGCCAAGAACCTGGACCTGCTCGGCACCGAGCACGTGCGCCAGGTGCGCAAGGACTGCGCCTCGGTCATTCTCTGGACGGCCGAAAAAGCGACCTGGATGGCGGGCGAGGGCGTCCAGATCTACGGCGGCAACGGCTACATCAACGAGTACCCGCTGGGTCGTTTGTGGCGCGATGCCAAGCTGTACGAGATCGGCGCCGGCACGAGCGAGATCCGCCGCATGCTGATCGGTCGCGAGCTGTTTGCGGAGACCATGTAATGCCGCTGCGCCACCTGCTCGCGCACAACCGGACCTGGGCGGCCCAGATGGAAGCCGACAGGCCGGGCTTCTTCACCAGCCTGTCGCAGCAGCAGACGCCACGCTACATGTGGATCGGGTGCTCGGACAGCCGGGTGCCGGCCAACCAGATCACCGGGCTGGAGCCGGGCGAGGTGTTCGTTCACCGCAATGTGGCCAACGTCGTGGTGCCGACCGACCTGAACTGCCTGACCACCATCCAGTACGCGGTGGACGTGCTGAAGGTGGAGCACCTGATGGTGGTCGGGCACTATGGATGTGGCGGGGTGCAGGCCGCGCTGAAGGATGTCCGCGTCGGCCTGGCCGACAACTGGTTGAGGCACATCAAGGATGTGCGAGACCGCCATGCCGCCTTTTTGCAGTTGCTGGACGAAACACACCGCCTGGACGCGCTGTGTGAACTCAACGTGATCGAACAGGTCATGCATGTGGCCGAGACCACTGTGGTGCAGGACGCGTGGTCGCGTGGCCAGGCGCTGACCCTGCACGGCTGGGTCTACGGGCTCAAGGATGGCCTGCTGCAGGACCTGCACATGGTGGTCCGCGGGACCGACGTGCTGGACGACACCTACCGCGCCGCTGTGAACGAAGTGGTCGAACGCCCGCGCGTCTGAGGCCGGTGTTGCCTATCATTGCCAGACCGCCATCCCCCTGACCCGATCATGTTCCCCAGCCGTCTGGATTCCACCCTGGCCTTCGACATCGCCAAGGCGATGATGGACGGCTTCAACCGTCACTACCGGCTGTTCCGGACCGAATCCGCGCGAGCCAAGCACCGCTTCGAGACAAGGGACTGGCGCGCCCAGCAACGCGCACAGAGAGAACGCATCGAGTTCTACGACCTGCGGGTGCAGGAGTGTGTGCGCCGGCTGGTCAAGGAGTTCAAGGCCGACGAGCAGCCGATGGAGATATGGGAGCAGGTCAAGCTGCTGTACATCGGTCTGCTGGTCAACCACCACCAGCCCGAGCTGGCGGAGACCTTCTTCAACTCGGTCACGACGAAGATCCTCAAGCGCGCGTATTTCCAGAACGATTTCATTTTTGTGCGGCCGGCGGTCTCCACCGAGTACATCGAGAACGAAGAGCCCAGGGCGCTGCCGACCTACCGTTGCTACTACCCGACCCAGGAGACGATGCTGGCTGAAGTGCGCCGTCTGATCGACGACTTCGACCTGCGCGTGCCCTATGAGGACCTGGGACGCGACGCCGCGCTGGTGTTGGCGGCCATGAAGCGGCGGTTCGATCATGTCAAGCTGCGGGCGAACTTTCAGTTCCAGGTGCTCTCGGGCCTGTTCTTCAGGAACAAGGGCGCCTATGTGGTGGGCAAGATCATCAATGGCTTCCAGGAGGTGCCCTTTGCCTTGCCCGTTCTGCACAACGAGAAGGGGCAGCTGGTCATCGACGCCGCCCTGTTCGGCGAGGACGACCTGCTGATCCTGTTCAGCTTTGCGCGGGCCTATTTCATGGTCGACATGGAGGTTCCCAGCGCCTACGTTCAGTTCCTGCGCAGCCTGATGCCGCGCAAGCCGCGTGCCGAGTTCTACAACGCACTGGGCCTGGCCAAACAGGGAAAGACCCTGTTCTACCGGGACTTCCTGTTCCACATGCGGCACAGCACGGACAAGTTCCGCATCGCGCCAGGCATCAAGGGCATGGTGATGCTGGTGTTCGACCTGCCAAGCTTTCCCTTTGTCTTCAAGGTCATCAAGGATTACTACCCGCCCCAGAAGGACACCACACGCGAGCAGATCCGGGACAAGTACCTGCTGGTCAAGCAGCACGACCGGGTGGGGCGCATGGCCGACACGCTGGAGTTCTCGGAGGTCGGGTTTCCGCGCGACCGCTTCACCGACGAACTGATCGCGGAAATCCAGAAGTTTGCACCCAGCCAGCTCGAAATCTCGGACCGCAACGGTGACGGCAACATCGAGGTGGTGCTCAAGCACGTGTACATCGAGCGGCGCATGATTCCGCTGAACATCTACCTGCAGGAAGCCTTCGATACCCTGCAGTCCGCATCGGCCGATGACGCCGCGAAGCAGCGCGCACGTGACCAGCTTCGGCGAGCGGTGCTCGAGTATGGCAATGCCATCAAGGACCTGGTGGCGGCCAACATCTTCCCGGGCGACATGCTGTGGAAGAACTTCGGTATCACGCGCCATGGCAAGGTGGTGTTCTACGACTACGACGAGATCGAGTACATCACCGACTGCAATTTCCGGCGCGTACCACCACCTCGCAACGAGGAGGACGAGATGTCGGGCGAGGTCTGGTACTCGGTGGCCAGGAACGATGTGTTTCCGGAAACCTTCGGACCGTTTCTTCTGGGCAACCCGCTGGTGCGAGAGGAGTTCATGAAGCACCACGCCGACTTGCTGGACCCGGCGTTCTGGCAGACGCACAAGGAGCGCATCGCCTCGGGTCATGTGCACGATGTGTTTCCCTATGAGCGGGACCGGCGGTTCCGGGTCCAGGCCGACAAGGAGTTGCTGGACTGACATGACCCCCACGCCCCACCGTTTCACGGGTCGCTGCCCCCCCGGGGGCGCGATTCAAGCTTGGGACGGCCCGGCGCTTGAAATCGAATGACATGCCCCCCACGCTCCACCGTTTCACGGGTCGCTGCCCCCCCCCGGGGGCGCGATTCAAGCTTGGGACGGCCCGGCGCTTGAATCCCTTTCCATTCCATCTGTAACCGGAGACCTGAACATGAGCCAGAACACCGATCCCGTCGTCATCGTCGGCGCCGCCCGCACCCCCATGGGTTCCTTCCAGAGCGACTTCGCCAGCCTGTCCGCCCACGACCTGGGTGGCGTCGCCATCAGGGCCGCCGTCGAGCGTGCCGGCGTCAAGGGCGAGCTGGTCGACGAGGTGCTGTTCGGCAACTGCCTGATGGCCGGCCAGGGCCAGGCCCCCGCGCGCCAGGCCGCGCTCAAGGGCGGCTTGCCGCTGTCGGCCGGCGCGGTGACGCTGTCCAAGATGTGCGGCTCGGGCATGAAGGCCACCATGCTGGCGCACGACATGCTGCTGGCCGGCAGCGCGACCGTGATGGTCGCTGGCGGCATGGAGAGCATGACCAACGCGCCCTACCTGATGCTCAAGGGCCGCGGCGGCTACCGCATGGGCCATGACCGGATCTTCGACCACATGATGCTCGACGGTCTGGAAGATGCCTACGAACCGGGCCGCAGCATGGGCACCTTCGGCGAAGACTGCGCCGCCAAATACAGCTTCACCCGCGAGCAGCAGGACGCGTTTGCCATCGCCTCGGTGACCCGAGCCAAGGCCGCCACCGAAAGCGGCGCCTTCGCCAAAGAGATCGCGCCCGTGACGGTGAAAGACCGCAGCGGCGAGCGCGTGGTCTCGGTGGACGAAGGCCCGGGCAAGGTCAAGCTCGACAAAGTCACGTCCCTCAAGCCTGCGTTCAAGAAAGACGGCACCATCACCGCCGCCTCGTCGTCGTCGATCAACGACGGCGCCGCCGCGCTGGTGCTGATGCGCCAGTTCACCGCCCAGGCCCAGGGGCTGAAGCCGCTGGCGCGCATCGTGGCCCACGCCACCCACGCGCAGGAACCCAACTGGTTTGCCACCGCGCCGGTGGGCGCGACGCAGAAGCTGCTGGCCAGGACCGGCTGGACCGTGGGCGATGTGGACCTGTGGGAAATCAACGAAGCTTTCGCCGTCGTGCCCATGGCGCTGATGGCCGAGGTGAGCATTCCGCACGAGAAGGTCAATGTCAACGGGGGCGCCTGCGCGTTGGGTCACCCCATTGGCGCCTCGGGCGCCCGCATCCTGGTCACGCTGCTGCACGCCCTGCAGGCCCGTGGCGGAAAAACCGGTGTGGCCACCCTGTGCATCGGCGGTGGCGAGGCCACGGCCATGGCCGTCGAGCTGCTCTGATCGGCATGGGCTTGCCCGCTTCCCCCTTCACGGACGCTGAACCACCATGCTGCTGACCGAAGACCAACGAATGATCCGCGACGCGGTGCGCGCGTTTGCCCAGGAACAGCTCTGGCCCCAT
>JALOSN010000023.1 GCA_025458415.1 Hydrogenophaga sp. | reverse complement strand
GAACACGTACATCGGGTCGGCGAAATAGGAGTAGGTGCACTCCTTGTGGTCCAGGATGATCTGGTCCATCTTGTCGTCGGCCTTGAACACGACTTCGGTGCCGATGTTGCCCAGCAGACCTTTGAGTTTCATGCGGACGGTGGCGGCGCCGCGGCCGCCGCGGGCGTATTCGGTGCGCAGGACGATCATCGGGTCTTTGCCGTGCATGATGACGTTGCCGGCGCGGATTTCTTGGGCGATTTTCATAGGGGTTCCATCGATTGGGCCGCGGGTTCCGTCGCTGGCCGTCGGGCCCGGGAACAGGAATGTTGGACGCAGTCTGTGCGGCTAGGCAGACGCTGGCGGGCGGGGAACGCACAAGTTCTCCGCGCGAAGACAATCCCGCATTTTAATCGACAAGCGCGTCACGCCCTGAAGATGCTCTGGGGAACGACCGCCGATGCACCCGCGCAGCCAGCCACCGGGCCGTTGATCGTGCAGCTGATCGCCGGGTTGAAACGTGTCGATACAATGCGCCACGGCTTGCAAAGCCTAATGCTATAGACCACTTTTCACAGGGGCAAAGGTCGATGGATTCGCAGTTCACGGGGCAGCAGCGTTGGCTTCGCAGGTCAGGTCTTTTGATGGCCGTGTGGCTGGCGGCTTGTGGGGGTATCGAGGGAGATGGGCAGGGCGCGGCGCCGGCCACCGTGACGTTCCAGACGACTGACAACGGGCAGGGCGGCACCATCCTGCCGCCGGTTGAGGGCGAGTTCCCGTCGCTGCTCCCCGGTGTGGGTGCGCTGGTCCCTGTTGACGAGAGCGCCGAGCCCAGGTCTTATGAGGGCGAGTCGGTGATGTCCCACACCGTGATGGCCACGGGCAGCACGGGTAGAAGCTCGACCGTCCTGCCGCGGGATGTGTCCCTCGCCCCGTCGCCCGTCATGCTGTCCCTCGGTGCCGTGGCGGATGCCGACATCCAGCGGTTACAAGACGAGAACCGCAAGCGGGCGGATGATGGTGGGCAGCGTCGCCTGCGGACAGGACTGGGTCGAAAGATCGCACCCCAGTCTGCCGTGTCCCCGGCCGCTGCAAGCAACTCCCTGCCATGGCGCATGCTGGCCGATGGAACCAGGGTGGCGGCACTGGGTGTCAGCACGCCAGGGGCGCGCAGCGTCCGGCTTGGACTGCGCATTGACACCTTGCCGGCGGATGCCCGCCTGCGCTTCTATGCGCCTGCGGCGGACTCCATGATTGAGCTGTCAGGACGGCAGGTGCTGGCACGTGTGCAAGCCAAGCGCGACAGCGCGGTGGTGCTGGGTGGAGGCGTCTTCTGGGCACCGTCGGTGGCGGGTCCGACCGCCTTGGTTGAAGTTGTGCTTCCGCCTGGAACCGACACGGCTGGTGTCGCGCTGGGGGTCGAGGAAGTCATCCATCAGGTGATGGACACCGCCGAAGCGGGCGCCACCATGGCCGCCAAACGTCTGTCTCCATCGGTGTCAGGCACATGCCAGCGCGACTATGCCTGCACCGGATCCAGCGATAGTGTGGCAGACGCTTCAATGTTCCTCGAGTTCATCGACTACGACGTCTTCGGCTATGCGAGCTCTTTTTCTTGCTCGGGAATGCTGATCGCGGACGCCGCCCGCACAGGCGCTCCCTATGTGCTGACCGCAGACCATTGCATTTCCACGCCGGCACTGGCCTTTGATACGGATGCCTATCTGTTCTGGCGTTCGACCACCTGTGGCGGTTCAACGGTGGATCCCCGCCTCGCGCTTTTTGCGGTGGGTCTGGAGTACCTTTATTCGGAGAACGAGCGCACCGGTACCGACGTGGCGCTGTTGCGGCCGGTCAACCAGTCCTATCACGTGCCGATGAGCGGCTTGCGGCTGGCCGGCTGGACAGCTGCTACCCAGGGAACAGCTCTGCCTGTGGTTGGTCTGCATCACCCGCAGGGCGATCACCTGATGCGAAGTGTCGGCCTGACCGTTTCCTCGCCCAAGCGCAACTACCTGCGGGTGGTCTGGAGCGAGGGCACCACCGAGGAAGGTAGCAGCGGCTCCGCTCTTCTTAATGGAGCCGGGCAGGTCATTGGAACCCTCTGGGGTGGGGCCTCTGCGTGCGGAGATCGACAGTTCGCGCCCGACGACTATGGCCGTTTTTCGGTCGCCTACAGCAAGGGACTGCGCAACTGGCTCAACACCCCTGCGCGGCCGCTGGCCATGGTGGGACGTACGGGTCATGTGTCCGGCCCGTCAGAGCTGGTGTTCAGCGATACCCGTCGCAGCCCGTCCGGCCGCAGCGTGTTGCAGGCGGCGCGTCTGAACGCCAGTGCGGACGCCCTGGAGCCCAGCGGTGCCTGGCGTGTGCCCGCGGTGCTGCAGCCCCTGGAGTCCGGAGCGCACAGGATGGTAACCGTGCAGGACATAGACGGAGACGGCAAGGATGACGTGGTCATCCGGCGTCCGGGTGCGTTCGGAACCGACAGCTTCAGCGTGCTGCAGGAGCGAGATGTCGATGGCGTCGCCACGCCAGGCGAATGGCTGTTGCACGACCGCGTGGCACCCGGCGTGACGGTGCTGGGTATGGCCGACTTCGACGGCAACGGTATCGCTGACCTGGTGCTGTACGAGCCAAGAGGCAAGCTGATCCAGCTGGTGCTGCTGTCGCGCAACGGATCGGGCAACTATGTGCCGGGCTTGGTCAACTTGTATGGTCTGGTCGATTACCTTGATCGCCCCATTCCTTCCTTGTCACCAGTTGCCGTCGGTGATTTCAATGGAACAGGCCGTGGACAGATCCTGATCCAGAACCGCCTGGCGCCGCGCGTGCCACTGTTTCTGCACTGGGACGCCGTGGCCGGCAACTTTGTTGCCAGTTCTGGCGAAATGGCGCTCACGGCAGGGCTTGTCGGCACGCCCGATGTCAATGGAGATGGTCGCGACGATTTTGTCTTCAATGCCCGAGGTGTGGTCCGCTACGCCTTGAGTCAGGGAGGCGGGTTGGTCGGCGCCACCTATTCTCTGGCCTCGCTGGTGACGGCACTCCCTTCCACCCCTTCGGGTTTTCTGATCGCAGCGGTCAAGGACGCCGATGGTGATGCCCTGCCCGATCTGGTGTTGCGCCACAGGACCACCGGCGAAATTCGCATCGCGCGCAACCCGGGAACCACCACGGCCTGGTCGCTCCAGCCCGTGAGCCTGTTGCAGCCCTGACGCCAGGTCGTCGTTCAAAACAAAAAAAAGGCCGCCCTAGGCGGCCTTTTGCACACCTGAACAGCTTCTCAACGCCTTTGGGCGCTATGCGTTAGCGCGAAAGAATCCACGGCACAAGGATGGCCAGATCAGCGTCCGACACCTGCGGATTGGCTGGCATGGGAAAGGTGTTCCAGTTGCGCACAGTCCCGTTGCGGATACGGCTCTCCAGCTCACCTGGCGGCAACGGATCGTCACGGTACCTGTCGGCGACCTGTTCGAACGAGGGGCCGATCAGGGTGCCGCCCGTTTCCAGGTGACAGGCAAAGCAGTTGCGGGCCTGGGCCAGTTGCTGCGGATCGGTGATGGGCGGCCGAGGTGGTGGACGCAATGCGCAACTGCTGTAAGGGGTGGTGTCTGTGTTCCACGGAAAGAGCAGTGCCGGCGTGACCACGACCCAGTGGGGCAGCCCAGCCTCATCACGCCTGCATTGCATGTTGATCCAGCCCATGCTCGCGGGCAGTGCATTGTCGACCCGTATGGTGGATGACGACCCAGGCCTGACCCCGATAGGTGTGGTGCCAGCACATGCCTGAGCTCCGTCGTGAGAGGTCCATTGCAGGGGTTGTACCGGGCAATACTGGCGCAGGGTTGGCAGGGTGATGGCGATGTGGTGCGGGGTGCGTGCTGGCTGACCGGGTGGGGATGCGCCGAAAGACTCGGGTCGCGGAGGACGCTGTATACCGAGTACTTCAGCCGGAGAGGGTCGAGCGGTCTCTGGCGACAGGACATCACCGTTTCCGTCCGACTGATCATCGAGGGCCGACGGACTGCCAGCCGTGCCGACGCCTGGGCTGCTCGCGACGGACGACCTGGCGTCCATCGCAGGGTTGCCGCCTCCACATGCAGCGAGCAAGGCGGTCGAGGCCAGTGTGATCAGCCACTGTTTGTATCCTGCCATGGGCTCGATAACCTCCCGATGTGAACATGTAGAGTTACGCGTTACAAAATGCTACCATAGTATTAGAGGTATTTGGCTCGACTGGCGTGGAGGCCAAGCGAGACGACCAAGTCCAGTACTCCGTGCTGCGGCCCGCCGGGATTGCTCAGTCGGGCAGCCAGATCACGCATGGACGCATGCGCGGGCCATCCGACCGTGGCAACGGCCGAGCCCCTGTTCCAAGCCCGCATCAATTGCCGCCAGTCCTCGGACGCCCCCAGCCAGTCCAGAAACGCCTCCAGCTTGGCATGGTGGGCGTTGTCATGCTGCGGATAGATGTGCCAGATGAAGGGCTTGCCAGCCCAGAGGGCACGCACCAGCGAGTCTTCGCCGCGCACGATGTTGAGGTCGCAGGCCCAGAGCATCTCGTCGAAGCCGGGCTGGTCGACCAGGGGCAGGTGGTGGATGTGCTCGGCGGGTGGCCGTTGTTCGGGTGGCAGGCTGGCCAGCGCGGCTTCCATGGCTACTGCCGAGCGGCCCGGGGTGACCAGCCAGTGCACCGGCTGTGCCTGCTGCGTGGCCTGGGCCAGCAGCGGCGCCAGCGCCGGCGCCGGGTTGTAGCAGAACAGGCTGACAGCCAGCGCGTCGTCGGGCACGCCATGACGCTGCCGCCACGCTTTTGCATCAAAGGCGGCCTGGCGCTGCGCCAGGTCCCGCTCGCGCAGCAGACCGCCAGTGGCCTGAGTGAAGCCCGGGTAGAAGAAGGTCTTGGTCAGCCCTTTGAGCGGCCCGGTCATCACCGGTGATGGCAATCCATGGCAGCGTTCCACCCAGGCCTCGGCGCTCAGGTATTCCAGGTTGATCCAGACGGGCGGCGTCTCATCGCGGGCCAAGCGTTCGGCCAGGGCATGGATCATCTCGTCCGGCGGGTCGCAGCCGAAGGCTTCGATCCACACATCAGCAGGAGGCAGCGAGGCCGCCAGGCCTTCGGGCAGCGGGCGTGTCCAGTGAATCACCTCGACCCCCGGCCAGCATCCTTCCAGCGCGCCGGGTGCCATCCAGCGCAGGGGTTCCGGTTCGTCCACCCACAGCCGCACCCGCTGGCCGCGTGCAGCCAGGTCGGCGCTCAGGCGCCAGCAGACACCGATGTCGCCGAGGTTATCGACCACATGGCAGAAGATGTCCCAGAGGGCAGGGCGGGGGAGGTTCACGTGGTTGTGGTTCTGGCGCTTCGGGCGCGAATATAACAATCGCCGAAGCCTTGGAACCGACACGACGACAATAGGCGGCATGTCCGTTCCAGACACTCCAGAACCCTCGCCCGACGTCCTGCTGGCCGAGGTGGCGGCCTTGCCCGGCCTGCCGGGCGTCTACCGCTATTTTGACGCCCAGGGTCAACTGCTCTACGTGGGCAAGGCGCGTAACCTGAAGAAGCGCGTCAGCAGCTATTTCCAGAAGAACCACGACGGCACACGCATCGGCCACATGGTCAGCCGCATCGCGCGCATGGAGACCACCGTGGTGCGCTCCGAGGCCGAGGCCCTGCTGCTGGAGAACAACCTCATCAAGACGCTGAACCCGCGGTTCAACATCCTGTTCCGCGACGACAAGAGCTACCCCTACCTCAAGATCACAGGTACCCGCGAGACGTTCCGCACCGCTGGTCAGAAACCGGTGCCCATGCTGGCCTTCCCGCGCATGGCCTACTACCGCGGCGTGGTGGACCGTCGCCACAGCTACTACGGCCCGTACCCCAGCGCCTGGGCGGTCAAGGAGTCCATCACCCTGCTGCAGAAGGTGTTCCGTCTGCGCACCTGCGAGGACACGGTGTTCGCCAACCGCACGCGGCCCTGCCTGCTCTACCAGATCAAGCGCTGCAGCGGCCCCTGTGTCGACCTGATCGACACCGAGGCCTACGGACGCGATGTGGCCGCCGCCGAGCGCTTCCTGCGCGGCGAGACGCAGGCCGTGCTGGACGAGCTGGAGCAGCGCATGATGGCGCACGCGGACAAGCTCGAGTTCGAGCAGGCGGCCGAAATCCGCAACCAGATGACCGCTCTTTCGCGTGTGCTGCACCAGCAGGCCATGGACACCGCCAGCGACCGAGACGTCGACATCCTGGCGGTGAAGGTGCAGGGCGGCAAGGCCTGTGTCAACCTGGCCATGGTGCGCGGTGGCCGGCACCTGGGTGACCGGCCGTATTTCCCGGCGCACGTGGACGACGCGACACAGATCGACGAAGGGCTGGATGCCGAAGGCGAAGATTCCACAGGCAGCGACCCGCTGGAGCGCGTGCATGTGCGCGTGCTGGAGGCCTTCATTGCCCAGCACTACCTGGGCGCGGCCTTGCCGCACACGCTGGTGACCAGCCACCCGATCGCCCGGTCGCTGATCGATGCCGTGGGTGCTCAGGCGGGCAGTCGTCTGCAGGCCGTGCACCAGCCGCGCGAACACCGGCGCGCCTGGCTGGACATGGCGCAGAAGAACGCCGAGATTGCCCTGGCCCGGCTGCTGGCCGAAGAAGGTTCCCAGCAGGCGCGCACCCGCGCTCTGGCCGAGGCGCTCGGTTTGCCTGACGACAACCTGGACGAACTGCGTATCGAGTGCTTCGATATCTCGCACACCGCCGGCGAGTCGACCCAGGCGTCCTGTGTGGTGTTCGAAGCGCACAAGATGCAGAACAGCCAGTACCGGCGCTACAACATCGAGGGCATCACCCCAGGGGACGACTATGCCGCCATGCGCCAGGTGTTGTTGCGCCGGTACGGCAAGATCGCCGAGGCCCTGCGCGCCGAGCGGGAAGGCGAAGTGCTGAAGCCCGATGCGGGGCCGTCGGACGACGCCGCCACCGAGTCTGCCGAGGCACCCAAGGGGCCACGCATGCCCGATCTGGTCCTGGTCGACGGCGGCAAGGGACAGGTCAGCATGGCGCGCGAGGTGTTCCAGCAGCTCGGTCTCGACCTGTCCCTCATTGTTGGCGTGGAAAAAGGCGAAGGACGCAAGGTGGGTCTGGAGGAGCTGGTGTTTGCCGACGGCCGCGAGAAGGTCTATCTGGGCCACGACTCGGCGGCACTGATGCTGGTGGCGCAGATCCGCGACGAGGCGCACCGCTTCGCCATCACCGGCATGCGCGCCCAGCGCGCGCGGGTGCGAACCGGCGGCAGCAAGCTGGAGGACATTCCGGGTGTCGGTCCGCGCAAGCGGGCGCGTCTGCTGCAACGCTTTGGCGGTATCCGGGGTGTGGCGGCGGCCAGCGCCGATGACCTGGCCACGGTGGAAGGCATTTCGGCGGAACTGGCCGACACCATCTACCGGGCGCTGCACTGAGCAGTGCCTGCACCATAATGGCGCCATGTTCTTCAATCTGCCGACCCTGCTGACGTGGGCCCGCATCGTGGCCATTCCGCTGATCATCGGCGTGTATTACGTCGATGGTCTGGGGCTGACGCAGAAGAACCTGATCGCCACCGTCCTGTTCGTGGTGTTTGCCCTGACCGACTGGGCCGATGGTTACCTCGCCCGCAAGCTCAACCAGACGTCGGCCTTCGGTGCATTTCTGGATCCCGTCGCCGACAAGTTCCTGGTCTGTGCCAGCCTGCTGGTCCTGGTCCACCTCGAGCGGGCCGACGTCTTTGTCGCCCTGATCATCATCGGTCGCGAAATCGCCATTTCCTCGTTGCGCGAATGGATGGCCATCATCGGTGCCACCAAGAGCGTGGCCGTGCACATGCTGGGCAAGCTCAAGACCACGGTCCAGATGGTGGCGATTCCGTTCCTGCTCTTTGACGGTCGTGTGCTGGCTTTCATTGACACGCGAGTGTGGGGCACCTGGCTGATCTGGCTGGCCGCGGTGCTGACGGTCTGGTCCATGGTCTACTACCTCCAGAAGGCCCTGCCCGAAATCCGCGCCCGGGCCCGCTGAGGCACCGTCTCCATGTCACCTGTTTCGCAAGACAACGCGTGGCTGCGTGCCATGCCCTGGGTGTTCGTGCTCATCTGGAGCACCGGCTTCATCGTTGCACGCTACGGCATGCCACATGCGCCGCCCATGAAGTTCCTGGCCCTGCGCTATGCCCTGTCCATCCTGTGCTTCCTGCCCTGGATCTGGCTGGCAGCGGTCAAGTGGCCGGCCTCGCGCAGCCAATGGCTGCACCTGTCGGTCACGGGCATCCTGATGCACGCGGCCTACCTCGGCGGCGTGTGGGCAGCCGTCAAGGCGGGCATGGGCTCCGGGCTGTCGGCGCTCATCGTCGGACTGCAGCCGGTGCTGACCGCGATCTGGCTCAGCAGCGTGGGCGGTCAGGGGGGGGATGTCAGCCGACGCCAATGGCTCGGGCTGCTGTTGGGTTTTGCCGGCCTGGTCATGGTGGTCTCGCACAAGTTCACGGGTGGCGGCCCCGGTGACACCGCCACCTGGCTGAACCTGTCCTACGCCGTTCTGGCGTTGTTGGCCATCACCGTGGGCACGCTCTACCAGAAACGTTTTGTCAAACCCTGCGACGTGCGCAGTGCCAACGCGGTGCAACTGATGGCGGCATTGGCCGTGACCTTGCCCCTGGCGCTGCTGGAAGCCGAACCCATGCGCTGGAACGCCGAGCTGGCCGGGGCCATGGCTTGGTCGGTTCTCGGCCTGACGCTCGGTGGCAGTTCGCTG
>JALOSN010000442.1 GCA_025458415.1 Hydrogenophaga sp. | reverse complement strand
TCGCCGGGCATGCTGGCCGAGCTGCGAAAGAAGGTCTCGGTCCAGGTGATCGAAGCCTTTGCCGAGGCGATGCCGCTGCCCGATGCGCAGGCGGATTTCCTTTCCATGGGCTACGCCTTGCGCCATGTGGGCGATCTGGGGCGCGCCTTCTCGGAGTACCACCGCGTCCTGCGGCCGGGCGGCAAGGTCTGCCTGATGGAGATCAGCCGCCCCAAGAGCCGGCTGTTGCGCAGCCTGATGTGGTTCCACATCGCGGTGCTGGTGCCGCTGCTGGCCCGGCTGACCGGGCGGCATGCCGATGTCCGGCGGCTCTGGGCCTACTACGGCGACACCATCGAGGCGGCGATCGACCCCGAGACCATCCTGCAGGCACTGCGCGACGCCGGCTTCACCCAGGTGGACTGCGCCGTCTCGCTGGGGGTCTTCCGCGAGTACACCGGAGTGAAGTTGCCGTGAACACCACAGAGCTGTTTCTGGTGGCCATGGTGCTGGTGTTCAGCCTCCCCTGGCTGGTCTGGCGCCTGTTGCGCACCGAGGCGTTTGCGCCACTGGTGGTCGTGCAGATCTTGGCCGGCATCCTGCTGGGCCCGGGCATGCTGGGTCAGGTCGCCCCCGAGCTGCACGCCACGGTGTTCACGCCCGCGGTGATCCAGTCGCTCAACGGCCTGGCCTGGTGGGGCGTGATGCTGTTCGTGATGATTGCCGGTGTCGAGCTGGACCTGCGACAGGCCTGGATCCACCGGGTCGAGAGCGGGATCACCGCCGGCCTGGCGCTGGGCACGCCCTTGCTGCTGGGTGCAGGTGCCGGTCTGGTGCTGCTGGCTGGCGGCGGCTGGATCGGCCCGTCGGCCCGACCCTGGCAGTTCGTGCTGGGCATCGGCATGGCCTGCGCGGTCACGGCCCTGCCGATCCTGATCCTGTTCATGGAAAAGATGGCCTTGCTGCGCCAGCCGCTGGGCCAGCGCATCCTGCGCTACGCCAGCCTGGACGACATCGCCATCTGGGCAGTGCTGGCGCTCATCCTGATGGACTGGACTCGGGTCGGCCGGCAGCTCGGTTTCATGCTGGTGTTTGCGCTGGCGACCTGGCTACTGCGCGCGCTGATGCGCCGGGTCCCCGAGACCGACCGCTGGTACCTGGCGCTGATCTGGCTGGGCCTGTGTGCGCTGGGCTCGGACTGGGCCGGGCTGCACTTCATGGTGGGCGCTTTCCTGGCCGGTGCCGTGCTCGACGCCGACTGGTTCGACCAGGAGCGGATGGACCAGTTGCGCCACCATGTGCTGATGGTGCTGATGCCGGTGTTCTTCCTGTCCACCGGACTGCGCACCGAGTGGGCCATGGGTGGCTGGCCGGTGTTTCTGGCAGCCGCCCTGCTGCTGCTGGCGGCCGTGGCCGGCAAGCTGCTGGGGGTTCACATGGCCGGCCGTATCCTGCGCTGGCCTCCCGGCGAGGCACGCATCGTGGGCTGGCTGCTGCAGACCAAGGCACTGATCATGATCATCTTTGCCAACATCCTGCTGGACAAAGGGGTAATCACGGCCGATGCGTTCACCGCGCTGCTGCTGATGGCGGTGGCCAGCACCATGCTGACGGTGCCTTGTGTGACGCCCTTGCTGCAGAGGGTTCGTGGGTAGGCCATTGGGGTGATTGGGTTGGCCGGGTTGGCCGGATCTCGGCCGCCGGGCTGAAACCCGGCCAACAACTAGACCACCACCTCCACAGCGGCTCCAGGCAACATCCACTCCCCTTCGACCACCACATCGCCCACCAAGCCCCGCAAGGCCGCGTCGTCCAGCCCGGGGTGCTCACCCGTTGCCTGCGCCAGGATCTGGGCCGCGAGTTGGCGCAGCTGCTGCCGCGAGTGGCGGATGCGCTCGCGGAACGCGTCGTCGTCGAGGGTGTCGTTCAGGCTTCGGTTGAGTTCGGCGAACCAGGGCATCGCCGCCTGGTCGAGCATGACGGGCGGGTTGCGCCGCTCGCTGCGGCCGGACCACTGGCGCAAAAAGGCCTGGACCGTGCGGTTGAGCTGCTGGCAGTCGGCCAGTTCGGTGCGCAGCGCGGCCATGCTGGCCAGGTCGGTCAGGCGCTGGTGGAAGAAGAACTGGGCCAGCACGCCCCAGTAGTAGGTGTAGTCCCAGATCAGGGGTCTCCGAACAGCGGATACTGGTCCTGGTAGAGCGCGAGCGTGCTGTCGTAGAACGAGTGCATCAGCTGGTCGAACAGCTGGGTGCGGGCCGCCAGCCGCTCGCCGCGGCGGTCCATCTCGACCAGCTCGGTGATGTAGGTGTTGCCGATCGCGATGAAGTCGCTGCCCGGCGAGTAGAACGGGTCGAGGAAGAAGCCGGCCTCGCCACTGAGCGCCCAGCGGTGCTCCGAGAACAGCTGCTGGCAGTCGTATGAAAAGCGACGGAAGAAGGCGAAGTCCTGCAGCAGGTGGCGCTTGCCATCGAGTTCATCGATCAGCAGCGGCTGGTGAAGCTGCAGCCAGTCCATGGCCTTGTCGATGCTGTCCATCTGCTCCAGCGGATGCAGCGCCGGGTCGGCCACGATACCCACCGAATGCGAACCCGACGACAGCGGAA
>JALOSN010000441.1 GCA_025458415.1 Hydrogenophaga sp. | reverse complement strand
TCAGCGCGCTGGGCGCCGATGCGGCCGGCCCGTCGCGCTACCAGCGCAGCAAGGCGCGCGGCGAAGCCGTGCTGATCGAGGCCGGGCTGGACCTGAGCATCCTCAGGCCCAGCGTCATCTTTGGTGCCGAGGACCGTTTTCTCAATCTGTTTGCCGGTTTGCAGTCGCTGTTCCCCGTCATGCCACTGGCGGGTGCGGGCGCGCGCTTCCAGCCGGTCTGGGTGGGTGATGTCGCGCAGGCCGTCCAGGCCTGCCTGGCCCGCCCCGTGCACACCCTGGGCGCACACAGCGAGGTCATTGAATGTGGCGGACCTGGTGCGGCTGGCCGGCCGGTACGGCAGTCGACAGCGCCCGGTCATTCCCCTGCCGATGGGTGTCGGACGTCTGCAGGCCCTGATGATGGAGTTGGCACCGGGCGAGCCGCTGATGAGCCGGGACAACCTGGATTCGATGCGGGTTGACAACGTGGCCAGCGGCCAGCACCCGGGCCTGCCCAGCCTGGGCATCAGCCCCGCCAGCGTGTACGCGATCGCACCCACCTATCTGGGACACGAGGGTGGGCGCAGCCGCCTGAGCCGGCTGCGCGGTCGCTGAATCGGCGCGTCCCGTGCAGGGACCGCTGCTTCCCTGATCAGAACTTGCGGCTGTACTGGACGCCGAATCCGTTCTGGCTCATGGCGATGGTGGTCGGCGCAGGGATGTTGCCGCGCACGCTGTTCCTGCGCCCGTGCCACGCGGCCAGGGTCAGCTCGGCGGAAGTGCTCACGGATGACCCCGGGCGCCAGCGTATTGAGAAAAACATCCTGGCCCGTGATCGGGTTGGTGCCGCGGTTGTAGCCGGCCCGCAAGGTCCATTGACTGTCCATCTGCCATTGCACGCCCAGCTTGACCACCTTCACGTCGCGCCAGCCGAATCCGGGACCGTTGGGTGAGCCAAAGCCATTCCCGAAGTTGGCGAGGCTGGCATTGCCCACCGCCGGCACGTCGCTGTAGTTGATGCGCGCGTAGTCCAGCGCCAGCTGCACCGCCGGAGTCACCCGGTAGGCCACACCCAGGGCGTAGTTCTCCGGAATGTCGAAGTCACCGCGCCCGGCGAACAGGTTCGCATAACGGTCGAACCGGCTCATGCCGATCTTGGGGGAGTACGACGCGCCGAAGGTCAGCCTGTCTCCCAGGCGGCCCATGTAGCCCAGGCGGATCCCCATGCCCTTGCTGCTGTCGCCACCTTGGTTCTGCAGGCCGAACGCCTGCAGGCCATAGGCCTTGAATTGCTGGTACACCAGCAGCGGCGAGATGCCCAGCGCATGATCCTCGCCGAGCTTGTAGGCCACCGTCGGAGCCACGATCAGCTGCATCAGGTCGACCCCCAGCTTGCCGGTGCCACAGGTGGTCGGGCTGCTGCACATGAAGTTGCTGTTGCCCGGAAACACGGCGGGGTACTCGGTATTCATTCCCCCGTTGCCATACACCGTCACCCCCACCGCCCATCGGTTGGACAGGTTCACGTTGTAGCCCAGCTCGGGAATCAGGAAGGCATTTTTGTTGCTCTTGATTTCCATGGCGCCCATGGGTGTCGAGACGGTCGCGCTGCGCTGCGGCATGAACACCTCGGCGCCCGCATCCCAGCGGTTGCCCACGTAGGCGGCCGAGGCGGGGTTGTTGACCCCGGCAAAAGCATCATGGGCCATGGCGGCAGAGGCCCCGCCCATGCCCTTGGCCTTGAGACCAAAACCGTGCGGGAAGTAGCCGTTGGTCGCATGGGCTGCCGGCAGCAGCGCGCTGCCCAGTGCGAGCACGGCGGCGGCTCGGATGGCGGGATTCCAGATCGTCATGCTTGTCTCCTCGTTGGTGGAATGGCCGGGGCGAACGGGCCCCTGGAGATGCTTCGTCTCCGTTGTCTGTCTTCAGGTGGGGGCTGGCCGACTGACGCCTCGTTGGGCTGCGACCGCGACAGCCTGGCTCAGTACTCGCCCTTGGAGGCACGCTCCATCATTTCGTAGATGGTGTCCCGCACCGCCATGGCCTCCTCTTTGAGGGGCGACGGCAGCTTGCGCCCCATCTTGACCATCATGTCCATGTTGAGCGTGTAGAGCCACAGGCTCCCGTCGTCGTGCTCGACGACACTGATTCGGCAAGGCAGATAGGCCGCCATGTGGGGGCTGAAGTTCACCATGCGGCGCGCCGTCGGCGGACTGCAGTAGGAATAGACCGTCAGCAGCTTCTCCTTTTTTCCGGAACGCGCCTCAAGCTCCTTGGACAGGGGAAGGACGCCCACATCCCGCATGTTGCGCTCGACCGCCACCTGCTTGAGGATCTCCTCCACATCCTGAGCGGTCACGCCATCCTTGACGCGGCGCTCCCAGGTGGTGGCCACGGCAATGTCACCATTGCCCTCCACCCAGCGGTCCCACATGCGCGACGCCTCGGCGCCTGCGCCGTCCTCCAGTTTGCTGATGGTGGCCAGGGTGCCACATCCGGTGAGCCCCAGCGTGCCCAGCGAAAGGGCCAGGACCAGGGAAATTCGTTTCCATGCCGTCATCGTGTCTCCTCATGTACCCACAACCGTGAAGGGATCGCGCTTGACAAACATCAAGCGCGTGGACGGCACGTTATTCGAAGCCCTCTTCCGGCGACATTGGTGACTACCCTAGGGGGTAGGGTATTTGACGGAAAAATGACCTTCCCCAGGCAAACAGCGGAACCGGTCCCGGACGTTTTTTGGCACACTGGTGCCTGTCTCGACCCCTCACAGGCTCGCATAAGGATTCGACATGGCCGCCACCCCGAAAGCCCCGACCCTCCCCACCACATCCTCCTCGGCCTACCGCAGCGAGCACCAGCGCGACGTGATCAACCGTCTCAAGCGCATCGAAGGCCAGGTCCGCGGTCTGATCGACATGGTGGAGTCGGGGCGGTCCTGCGAGGACGTGGCCCAGCAGATGTCGGCCGCACGCAAGGCCATGGACAAGGCCTTCTACCGCATGATGGCCTGCTCGGTGATGGAGGCGGTGGCCACCTC
>JALOSN010000440.1 GCA_025458415.1 Hydrogenophaga sp. | reverse complement strand
GCGCCTGGTCAGCAGCTTCGTGCGCCCGGCGCTGGAGCTGTGGCTCAACCAGCACGTCGACTACGGGCGCAAGCTGGCCGAGCTGGCCATCAAGGCGGCCCAGAGCCGCCAGAAGGCCGGACAGAAGGTCGAGAAGCGCAAGGGGTCCGGCGTGGCGGTGCTGCCCGGCAAGCTGACCGACTGCGAGAGCCGCGACATCGCGCGCGACAAGGAATGCCAGGCGGTGCTGCCGCTGCGCGGCAAGGTGCTCAACACCTGGGAGGTCGAACGCGACCGCCTGTTTGCCAACAACGAGATCCACGACATCGCGGTGGCCATCGGGGTCGATCCGCACGGCCCGATGGACAACCCCGACCTCAGCGGGCTGCGCTACGGCAAGGTCTGCATCCTGTCGGACGCCGATGTCGACGGCTCGCACATCCAGGTGCTGCTGCTGACCCTGTTCTTCCGCCATTTCCCGAAACTGATCGAGGCCGGCCACGTGTATGTGGCGCGGCCGCCGCTGTTCCGCGTCGACGTGCCGGCGCGGGGCAAGAAGCCGGCCAGCAAGTGCCAGATCAGCCGCTTCAAGGGCCTGGGCGAGATGAGCGCCGAGCAGCTCTGGGACACCACGCTCAACCCCGACACCCGCCGGCTCATGCCGGTCATCCTGGGTACGCTGGACGCCTCGGGCACCGAGGCCCTGTTTACCAAGCTCATGGGCAAGGGCGAAGCCGCCTCGCGCCGTGAGCTGATGGAGCTGCATGGGGACTCGGTGGAGGTGGACGTCTGATGCCGACGGTCCGTTCTCTGTTGTCGGCCCTGTGCCTGGTGCTGGGCGCATTGCTCCCGCCGATGGCGCAGGCCCAGCTCTGGGGCTACATGGACGAGCAGGGCTTCTTCCATTTTGCCGAGACGCCCGCCGACGAGCGCTTCACCCTGATGCTGGATCAGCCGCTGGGCGACGGTGCGGTGAACGCCCTGGCGCAAACCCGTCGCGCCGCCACCTGGTTCGACGTGTCGGTGGCCTACAAGGCGGTGCGGCCCCACCTGCGGCTGGCCGCGCGCGAACATGCGGTCGACTACGACCTGCTCAAGGCGGTGATCGCCACCGAATCGGGCTTCAACACCCGGGCTGTCAGCCACCGGGGCGCGGTGGGCCTGATGCAACTGATGCCGTCGACGGCTGCCGAGCTTGGCGTCCAGCCCGCTTCCGGTCAGACGCTGTCCGAGCGCCTGACCGATCCGCGCACGAATGTGCAGGCCGGTGCACGCTACCTGTCGCTGCAGCTGGCGCGCTTTGACGGCCGTCTGGAGCTGGCCCTGGCGGCCTACAACGCCGGCGCCGGGGCGGTACAGCGGGCCGGCGGCCGAGTACCCGATTTTCCCGAGACGCAGCAGTATGTGCGCAAGGTGCTGCGTCTGTATGAACAGCTGAGACCCGCCGCGCAGACGGCGGGCATCGCCCATTTTTGAGCCGGATCATGGACCTGATTGACGCGGATGCTCCGCTGGACTCTCCCGATAACGACAGCCTGGGCGCCTACGCGCAGCGGGCCTACCTCGAATACGCCCTCTCGGTGGTCAAGGGCCGGGCACTGCCCGATGTCTGTGACGGCCAGAAGCCGGTGCAGCGGCGCATCCTGTACGCCATGCAACGCATGGGGCTGGGCTACAGCGGCTCCGGCGGCAACACCCCGGCCAAGCCGGTCAAGAGCGCGCGCGTGGTGGGTGATGTGCTGGGTCGCTTCCATCCCCATGGCGACCAGGCTGCCTATGACGCCCTGGTGCGCATGGCGCAGGACTTCGCCCAGCGTTACCCGCTGATCGACGGCCAGGGCAACTTCGGCAGCCGCGACGGTGACGGTGCCGCGGCCATGCGCTACACCGAGGCGCGGCTCTCGCGCATCACCCGGCTGCTGCTGGACGAGATCGACGAGGGGACGGTCGACTTCAGCCCCAACTACGATGGCTCGACCGAGGAGCCGCGGCAGCTGCCGGCCCGCCTGCCGTTCAACCTGCTCAACGGGGCCAGTGGCATCGCGGTCGGCCTGGCCACCGAGATCCCCAGCCACAACCTGCGCGAGGTGGCCGACGCCTGCGTGGCCCTGGTCAAGAACCCCAAGCTGTCCGATGACGAGCTGCTGGCGCTGGTGCCGGGCCCGGACTACCCGGGCGGAGGACAGATCATCAGTCCGCCATCGGACATCGCCGATGCCTACCGCACCGGACGGGGCAGCCTGAAGGTGCGCGCCCGCTGGAAGATCGAGGACCTGGCCCGGGGCCAGTGGCAGCTCGTGGTGCAGGAACTGCCGCCCGGCGTGAGCAGCCAGAAGGTGCTGGAGGAGATCGAGGAGATCACCAACCCGAAGGTGCGGGCTGGCAAGAAGGCCCTGTCCCAGGAACAGACCCAGCTCAAGGCCAGCATGCTGATGGTGCTGGACGGCGTGCGCGACGAGTCCAGCAAGGACGCGCCGGTCCGGCTGGTGTTCGAGCCCAAGAGCAGCCGGATCGAGCAGCAGGAGCTGATCACCGCCCTGCTGGCCCACACCAGCCTCGAAACCTCGGCACCGGTCAACCTGACCATGGTGGGGCTGGACGGCCGCCCGACCCAGAAGTCCCTCCGGCAGATGCTGGAGGAGTGGGTCAGCTTCCGACAGACCACCATCACCCGCCGTTCACAGCACCGCCTGCAGAAGGTGCTCGACCGCATCCACATCCTCGAAGGGCGGCAGCTGGTGCTGCTCAACATCGACGAGGTGATTGCCATCATCCGGCAGAGCGACGAGCCCAAGGCGGCCCTGATCGAACGTTTCCGCCTGTCCGACCGGCAGGCCGAGGACATCCTGGAGATCCGG